>CANCOG010000275.1 GCA_947379685.1 Flavipsychrobacter stenotrophus
TGTTACTGGTTATTTCATAATTGAAGGTAGCTCGGGTAATGCTGTAGTCATCGCCTGCAGTACCAGTAATTAATATCTGTTTGCCGGTCACGGTATCCCTGTGCTGCTCCAGTTGAATAACGGGGTATTGATCAGGTATTACCTGCACCTGGTAACGGTAGCTATCGGCCGCCGATGACTCATTGTTGTGCAAAGTAATTGTGTAGGCTGTGTCATTGAGAAAACGGTACTGGTAAGAGTAGGTTGCCGATGCATTAGGCAATGACGTTGGCGCCCCACTTCCAAACTGAATGGAAGCAGCATCGGTATGCTCGGTAAAAAAGGACCAGCTCACAGTCGTTCCGGCAGGCAGGGTCATGTCGCTGAGGCTCGTGCGTGTCTCGTTTTTTTTGCCAGTATAGGCGGGATAGTTGACCTGAACTTTAAACGCTTTAAGCACGGGTTTCTGCACGACCTTCAGGGTATATTCTGTTGAATAGAACCCGGCTGCATAAATGCGGAAGGGCACAGAAGAAGTAAGATTTTTAAATGCGTATTGAAAAGTGTGATTTTCTAGTGGCTGCATGGGTACTTTCTCGCCACCCGCATCTATAAATGCCTCAGCGGGAAGGACGCTTCCGGTTACTTCTATCTTTAGCACGAAATCGGAATTCCGGACGGCGATAAGAGAGGTATTTTTTACCAGAAACTGAAAAGGAGCTGGCTTTTCAAATGCCTTTGTGGGTTGCAGCAAGCGTGAAGACCCTTCACGAAATACGTTAGGCGCAGCCACGAGCAGGAACACACAAACCAGCAACAAGGGCAACAGGTAGGGTAAGTATTTTTTGTTTTTTGAAAGGTCGATAGCCGAAGTCATGGGCACCACCTTAATTTCATTGATCTTCTGGTTAATACTAGCCTCTGCAAGTTCACGACTGGCATAGCCGTTATCCTGATTTTTAAGCTGGAGTATGTTCAGCAATTTATCGCTCACTTCTGTAAAATGCCTGCCAATAATAGTGGCCGCCTGCTCATGCGAAATAACACTGCCCAGCCTGGCCATTTTTGCCAGTGGGATAACAACCCAGGCAATGAGCGATGCCGCACCCAGCGTAACAAATACCGAAAGTATGCTGATACGGGCCCAGACAGGAAGGTACAGATAATACTCTCCCACACTCATGATGAGCACATAAGCCAGCAGGCAACTCAGAAAAACAAGCGTTCCCCTGATCACTTTATTTGCGTAATATTTGCGTATAAACGCATCAAGACTGGCGATCAGCCAATCGTAATTATTCATTGACATAATAGATACCGCAATTTAAGGTAAAAATATCAGGAGGAAAGGTTAAAATGTTTAGGAGTGATTTTTCGTCCGGATGGCGCCCCGATGTCACTGAACTGATTCTGCAACGTCGCAGCCTTTGAACAAAAGGTATCGAACAAGTACATATAGCAATTTTCAAAACACGCCTATCTTGCACCCAACCTAACAGGCTGCTTATGTGTCTATATGTATACCCCTCTCGACCACTACAAATACAACCCTCAATATATTCATTAAATTTATTTCGAAAGTATTAGTTTTGTACTGAATAGCTGTCTTATGAAAAAATTTCTTCTTTCCCTCTTATCTGTAACACTGTTTTATGGCGTTTCAATTGCGCAAACTATTACAACTATAGCAGGAAATGGCAGTGCCGGGTATAGTGGCGATGGAGGGGCGGCGACGGCTGCAACTTTATTTTATCCGCATGGATTGTCATTTGACCCATATGGCAATCTGTATGTTGCCGACGAGCACAATCACAGAATAAGAAAAATAAGTTCTTCAGGAATAATTTCTACGGTAGCTGGAACAGGGACAGCTGGTTTTAGTGGTGATGGCGGGCCTGCAACGAATGCAATGATAGATCAACCTTATGACGTCGCCTGCGATGCCGTCGGCGACATCTACATTTCAGATTATAATAATAATCGGATTAGAATGGTTAATACATCCGGCGTTATTACGACCGTAGCTGGAACTGGAGCCGCTTCATCTACTGGCGACGGCGGCCCGGCAACTGCGGCCACATTGTACAATCCGTGTGGGTTGACCATTGACGCTTTTGGCAATATCTACTTTGGACAAGAACACAGTGAAATTGTTCGCAAAATCAACGCGGCAGGCATAATCAGCACCTACGCAGGTACCGGCAGCATCGGGTTTAGCGGGGATGGCGGGGCCGCAACGAATGCCGCACTACATAGCCCAAACTATGTTTGCGCAGATGCAATTGGCAATTTGTATATTTCGGACAATGGCAATCACAGAGTTAGAAAAGTCGACACGGCAGGAATTATTACAACTTTTGCAGGAAATGGATCTTCGTCATTTGGAGGAGATGGTGGCCCTGCGACTGCGGCCCAATTAAGTTACCCAGCCGGAATTATCATTGACTACAATGGAAATGTCTTGATTTCAGATTACAACAATAACCGGATTAGAAAAGTTGACGGAGCTGGAATCATCTCGACAATAGCGGGAACCGGATCTTCATCGTATAGTGGAGATGGGTCTCCAGCCACATCGGCCGGAGTTAATCCAACTGGTCTTGTTTTTGATCTAATAGGCAATTTGTACATAGCCGATTATCAGAATAATCGAATTCGAAAAGTCCAAAGTGGGGCAACATATATTTCTGATAGTTTCAAGATTTTCCTTGACAAATATTGCAGCGGCCCCCAAATTAAAATAGTGCCCAACCATTATACTGCAGGAATGTATGTGAAAACCTATTTTGGCGACAGCTACACCGATAGTACTCTTGTTCCAAGTGCTGGTGTCGCTGTAATCAATCATTCCTATGGCAGCAATGGCACCTATTCTATCAAACAAGTACTGTATAGTGGAAGTACCATTGTCGATTCATTTCAGTTTACTTACAGTCATCTGTTGTGCAACTCCTTTTCTGTCAAATTCTATTACGATGCAAATAGCAATTGTGTAAAAGACACTTCTGATGATTTTATTGGACAGCCGGTAACGGTTGAAATAGATTCAAACGGAACAGCTATTGATACTGTGTCTGCGACCAGCGGTCTGTATTATATGGCCTATGGAGCAGTTGGAGATGTATATGGATTCAAAATTATTTCTGGCCCTGCTGGCTTCCATGCGACTTGTCCTACTTCGGGTATTGTATATGACACGATTGGTACAGGCACATATTCAGCACCCATTCAATATGTGGGCATGGAGTGTATTACCTCAACAAACTTCGATCTTGCCGTATTTCCGGTTATCTATGGCTCGACTATAAACGACCAGTACAGCTCAATCTATGTGCAAAACAGCTATTGCATGCCGGTAAATGCAACAGTCACCCTGCATTATAGCCAGAAATATGACGATGCACCACGCGACATATCTCCGTCGCCTACGTCAGTAACGGCAGGTACTATAACCTGGAATTTAAGTTCGTTATCTGGTGCGTTACCCGCTCCAATAAAGCTTGGTTACGGACTCTGGCATAGCTCGGCTGTTTTAAACGTAGGAGACACTGTACATTCCTCGTTTTTTGTCGCTCCGGATACCGGGGATGTTGATACCAGCAACAATCATGATGAAGTTATTGATACGGTTCGCGGTGGCTTTGACCCCAATGAGATATCCGTAAAACCTGCTGGCTGCATTGCCTCCGGCACTACCCCAACCCAGCTCACTTACACTATCAATTTCGAAAATACGGGTAATGATACGGCACACAATATTTATGTGATGGATACCCTTTCTGATTATGTGGATGTTTCCAGCATGCGGCTGGTGATGAGCTCGCACGAAATGTATATCTCCAAACTGAAGGATGCTCTAGGGCACAACATTTTAAAATTTGACTTCCCCACTATTAACCTGCTGGATAGTTCGCACCATGGCAAGTGTGATGGCGCGGTTATCTTTAATATCAATACCAAACCGGGCCTTGCCACGGGTACGAACATCAATAACCGTGCAGGTATTTACTTTGATGTAAATGCTGTTGTAATGACCAATCAAGTTACTAATGGAATTGGTTGCCCTGTGGTAAATGATGTAAAACCAGTTAGTAATAACAATACAATTGACATCTACCCCAACCCTGTTAATAATGTGCTGCATATTAAACTTGATGCTGAAAAATATCAATCGTATACCATCAGCAACAGTTTTGGAAGTTCACTCCTATCCGGAACGCTAACTGGCAATAATACGCAACTGAACATTCAAACATTACCAGCGGGGCTTTATTTTATTAACCTGAAAGGCGATGGAGGTAATGAGGTGAGGAAGTTTGTGAAATGGTAGGTTTCAAAGTAAAAAGTAAAAATAAAAATAAAAAGCGCTTAATACAATACAGGTTCTTACGTAGATGGGGTACATCTGCCTGTTTGCAGCCCACACCTTTTGAGGAAAATCATGTTGCAATTTTCATTGTTAAGGATTTGACAAAAAACTGGCACATATTTTGTGACACCCTTCACATCTTCCACTTTTTAATAACCTTTCAGTTTATGAAAAAACTGCTCCTTTCTTTATTGCTACTTCCATTGTTTTGCCATGCACAATTGGGTTACATTAACACGATAGCAGGCAATGGCTCATCTGGCTTTAGTGGAGACGGAGGGGCAGCCACCGCTGCTCAAATGCAAGCAGCTGAAGGAACCGTTTCTTGCGATGGTAGTGGCAATGTTTATATTGATGACTATCACAACGGGAGACTTCGAAAGGTAAGCCCTGCCGGCATTATCACTACTGTTGCAGGCGGGGGCAGTTCGACCGCCGATGGAGTGCCGGCAACTTCTGCTTCGATAGCTTTAGGCGCATTTGTCTCGGACATATCGGGAAATATTTATCTTGGTGATGGTAGTCGTGTAAGAAAAATAGCCGCTGGTACCGGTATTATTACTACTGTTGCCGGCACAGGTTCGGCGGGCTACAGTGGTGATGGCGGTCCAGCGACTGCTGCCCAATTGGGTACGCCTTATGGTATGTGTTTAGATTTCAGTGGCAACCTATATATTGCAGATGAAAGCAATGCATGTATCCGTAAAGTAAATACTTCTGGTATCATTACCACATATGCCGGCACAGGCTCCGCCGGATTTAGTGGAGACGGGGGTGCTGCAACCGCCGCACAATTGCAATCACCTGACGGTATGTGCTTTGATGCCCTTGGAAATTTGTATGTGGCGGACAGGTATAACTATCGTATCCGTAAAATAGATGCTTCCGGGATTATCACCACTTACGCAGGAAACGGTTCTTATGGATTTAGTGGAGACGGCGGTGCTGCGACGGCAGCAAGTTTCGCAGAACCAAGCGATGTTCGCATAGACAGTTATGGCAATTTATATATTGCAGATCCCCACAACAGCCGCGTCCGCAAAATAGATCCAACCGGCATAACCAGTACATTTGCAGGAGGTGGGTCCTCTGCCAGTGAAGGTATTCCTGCAACTTCGGCATCGTTAAGTGAAACCTGGGGAATAGGCATTGATGGAAATAATAACATTTATATCACTGACCGTTACAATTATCGCGTACGCCGGGTTAATGGCCTGGGTTTCCCTGTTGCAACTGCTGACAGCTTTTCAGTATATATCAATACACTTTGCACAGGACCATCTATCACGGTTTTACCTGCACATTATTCGGCTGGTTTACAAATCAAAACATGGTTTGGTGATGGGGCAATGCAAACAGATACTTTTTCTGCATATTCCGGAATTTCTTTATTTGCTCACGTATATGGCAGTTCTGGCACTTATTCCATAAAGCATGTTCTTTATAATGGCAGCCTTGCAATTGACAGCATTACATACAGTTATAATTATACTTTGTGTAACTCCTTCCAGGTCCGGTTCTATTATGATGGCAACAGTAACTGCGTAAAAGACAGTACCGATTTTTCTGTTACACAGTCTTCGCTTGTCGAGGTAGATTCAAATAGTATTCCGGTTGATATAATTTCAGTTTCGAGTGGTTTATATTACAAGGCATATGGGGTTCCGGGCGATATCTATGCCTTTAAAGTGATAGCCCCGCCTGGCGCTTTACATGTTACGTGTCCTTCTTCCGGAATTATTTATGATACTATCAGCGCAACTGCATATGCTGATTCAGCACAAAGCATCGGTATGGAGTGTACCACAGCAACCGGCTACGACTTAGGTATTGTCTCCTCCGGTGTGGCGACAGGAGTACACGCACATGCAGGGGATATCTATGCATTTAATAACTCATGTCCCCCTATCAACAGTACTGTAACGCTCCACTTTAGTCCGAAACATGCATATTATTTTGCCAGCCCTACGCCAGCTTCAACAACAGCTACCTCAATCACCTGGAATATAAGCGCACTTTCCGCTGCCGATGCTGCCCTAACTCACCTGTATTATCACCTTGAAGTATCCGGTTCCACATTGACTCCTGGCGATACGGTGCATTCATATATTGTAATTACCCCTGACAGTGGTGACGCCGATACATCTAACAACGTTATTGATATTATTGATACGGTACGTTCCGGCTGGGACCCCAACGAAATATCCGTAAAACCCGCTGGCTGCATTGCTTCCGGCACTACCCCAAACCTCCTCACTTACGCCATCAATTTTGAGAATACAGGCAACGACACAGCACATAATATTTATGTGATGGATACCCTTTCTGATTATGTGGATTTTTCGAGCATGAGGCTGGTGATGAGTTCGCATGAAATGTATATTTCGAAACTGAAAGATGCCGTTGGACACAACATACTGAAATTCGACTT
>CANCOG010000276.1 GCA_947379685.1 Flavipsychrobacter stenotrophus
CCCGGTGTAACTTTAGCATATGGTGCTCTGCTTGATTTGATGCACCTAGTCGTTGCGGGCGCACTATTGTTTTTTATTAGAAAAGCCAAATCGGCTAACGCTCTCTAAAATATTGATAAATTTGAAAGTGTCCAAAAACAGACTAGCCAGTCAACAATTGTTGATTGGCTAGTCTGTTTTTATTAGAATCGAAGGTGTTGTCAAAACCTGCTATAGTACAGCGATCTGCTTTGATCCCGGGTACAACAGCAGCAGTCATACAATTGAATTGTCTCCCTCCTTCCCGGCGAAAGAATATCGTAAGACAACCATGTGATACCTATAGTATATTCAAGATCTGCTCTTTAGCCTTTTCCAATTCATCCTTCATATTGATAACAATCTGTTGAATTTCAGCATGATTAGCTTTTGCGCCAAGGGTATTGATCTCACGGCCAATTTCCTGAATAATGAAGTTTAGCTTCCTGCCAATTGCTACATCTTTGTTATCAACGGTTTCATGAAAGTAACGGCAGTGCTGCTTGAGTCGGGTCTTTTCTTCAGAAAAATCCATGCGCTCCAGGTAGTAGATCATTTCCTGCTCAAAGCGGTTGGGGTCAACCTTCTGCTTGCCTACTGCGTCATCGAGCCACTGCTCCAGTTTTGCCCTTACCCGGTCGGTACGTTCTGCCTCGAGCGGAATTACCCTTGCAAGTAACTGCTCAATGTTGTCAATTCGGGAATGGATATCTTTATACAGCACTTCCCCTTCATGTTGGCGATGTTCCATCAGGTTATTGGCGGCCTGCTCCAACACCTCCTTTACGCGTTCCCAATCTGCCACTGGCAGTGCATCCTGGTCTGGCGCAACTACCTCAGGCATACGCATTAGCGTAGAGATAATATTATCTTCCGGTAAGCCAATTTGCTGAGATATCTGTTTCATACCCTGGTAATAAAACAGGGCAAGGTCAGTATTCACTATCATTGGTTTTGTGGCACCTTCCTGCTTTATGCTTATGGAAAGATCGATGGTGCCACGGAGCAAAATATTATTAAGCAAGGTACGGATATCAAATTCGTAATTACGCAATATTGGGGGCAACTTGGTCATCAATTCAAACTGTTTGCCATTAAGTGCCTTTATTTCTACAACCACCTGGCGGCGGTCGATAGTAGCATCTGCCCGGCCAAAGCCAGTCATTGAGTATAACATTGTAAATTTCTTTAGGACAAAAGAAATCAAATTTTTACAATAAAGCAGACAAATAAGGGTTTTAAAGTTGCATTTGGTAAAATTATCCAAAAAAGAATGGCCGTTTTAACATCACGCGGCAGATTTGGTTATATTTGTTTCCGACTAATCAACTCATGCGCAAAGGCTTATTATATTTTTTCCTGTCTTTATCTTTCGTTGTGCATGGGCAGCAAGCTGCACAGCCTGGTCAAATTTATACAAAGGCAGAACTGGAAGCCAAACGTAAGGACATTCAGGACGCTATAAACGAAACTGAGCACCAGCTTGACGAAATAAAAAAGAACAAGAATGCTACTGTAAGTCAGTTAAGGGCTTTACAATACAAGTTGGCACAAAGGCAAACCCTTATTGGTAACATTAACGATGAAATAGGCAATATTGACAATACAATTGTTACCTCATCAAAGGAAATTGTCACCTTGAAACAAAAACTCGAGATATTGCAGGTGCGATATGCACAGTCTATAAGGTACGCCTACGAAACGCGTAGTTCTTACGACATGCTCGCCTTCCTGTTTTCTTCCAGCGATTTTAATGATGCGGTGCGCAGAATGAAGTACCTGAAGAAATTCAGGGAATTCCGCAAGCAGCAGGTTGACCAGATCCGCCAGACTCAAAACCAGATCCAGCATAAAATTGGTGACCTGAATAAGGAAAAGGAAGAAAAAGATCAGGTATTGTTATTACAAAAACAACAAACACAAGCATTACAGGGCGATGTGAAGGAAACCAACAACACTATCCAGAGCCTGAAGGGCAGGGAAGCAGAGTTGATGCGCGAAGCGGAGAAAAAACGTGTAGTAGTTGCACGCATTAACAGGTTTATTAATGACCTTATCGAGCGCGAAATGGCAGCTGCCCTTAAGAGGGCCGAGGACGAAGAAAGGAAGAGATTGGCTGCAGAAGCTGCTAAAAAACCTGCTGCTACCCAGCCTCCACCCGCCAAACCTACTCCTGGTAAGCCACAGCCTGAGGTTGCCATAAACACTCCGGGTCCAAGACCAACTGTTAAAACTATTCCCCGCCCCGATGCACCACCATTAATGCTTACGCCAACCGATGTAGCATTGGCTGAAAATTTTGAAGGAAACAAAGGAAAATTGTACTGGCCTGTTACGCAGGGGTCCATTACTGAACACTTTGGGACACACCCGTCACCAATTGCTGCTAAAGTTATGGTAGACCAACCGGGAATAGAGATTCTTACCTCTGCCAATGCACCTGTGCGTGCAGTGTTTGAAGGTACGGTAAGTAGTGTGCTCACAGTTGAAGGCTCGCAGATGGTATTGGTAAGGCATGGTAACTATTTTACAGTCTATAATAATCTGGCATCGGTTACAGTTTCTAAAGGACAGCATGTAAATACTTTACAGAACATTGGTGTAGCGGCCAATAATGAGGAAAACCTGCCGACAGTTAAATTCCAGATCTGGAAGGCCAACGCAAAGGGTAGCCCCATAAAGGTAAATCCCGAGCAGTGGATTGGCAGGGCACGTTAAAACAAATAACGCTAATGGTATCTTTTTATAAGTAAGGGCAACTTTTTCAAGTTGCCTTTACTGTTTTTATCCAATTATTTAAAATAAATCGCCTGGATTGATCTTCAAAAACTCTTCCCAGTGTATACCAGTATTACCGACCATAAGCATTTTGTGCGGATTGAAATTCTTCTGGAATACCTGCATGCCCTTTGCCTTATTACTGAGTCCACTCTTTACCTCGAGCCCAATTAACTGATCCCCTCTCTTCAAGACGAAATCTACTTCATCATTTCGTTCGCGCCAGTAGTGTACCTTGTAGCGGCCGTCAATTGCCTTATTCAGTAAGTGCGCACCAACGGCCGATTCCACTACCCTGCCCCACTCTATTGGGTCGGCAATAACTGTGCTATATGATTTCGAACTTCTTGCTGATATAAATGCTGTGTTCTGCACCTGTAGCTTGGGAATCGAGTTTTTCTGGTGCAGCATATCTTTATAATACTTGGGAATACCACTCACGAACCCTGTAGTATCGAGTAAATGCAGATAATTATTCAACGTGCTGCTATTACCTGCCTCCTGCAATTGCCCGAGCATTTTATTGAATGACACTATTTGACCAGAATAATGACAAGAAAGATCGAACAGTTGCCTTAACAATGCTGGCTTATCAATCCTGTTAAGTAATAATATATCCTTGAGTAAGGTAGTTTCAATAAGCGCATTATTTACATAATCTTTCCAGCGCATTTCTTCATTGATCAGGCTTGCAGCCCCCGGATAGCCACCAAACCACGCATATTGCTTTGGCGTAAGTCCGAATGCAGCTTCCATTTCACTGAACTCCCAATGATTGATGGGTATTACCTCAAACCTCCCTGCCAATGATTCTGTAAGTCCGTTTTGCAACAACATTTGTGCAGATCCTAACAAGATAACCTTTATATTCAGCTTGTTGCGGGTGTCAGCCTCCCAGTTCTTCTTTACAGCAGTGCTCCAGTTACTGATCTTTTGTATCTCATCAATGACCAGCAATACATCTTCAGCATTGGTTGATTGCAATAAAAACCTTGCCTTTTCCCATTGCTGATCTATCCACATCGTATTGGCAGATTCTATCGCTTCATCGGCGGAATTAAAATGTGAAGGATTAACCCTTTGTTCCAGCAATTGGTCTATCAGGGTGGTTTTACCAACCTGCCTTGGCCCCGAAAGGACATTTATGAACCTGCGGGGTTCTTTAATACGCTGTATAAGTAGCTGTAAATGAGGCCTTTGAAACATACATTACATTTTCTTCAGCAAATTTAAACATTTTCTTCAGTATATTGAAGAAAATGTTACTCACAATTGAACAAAATGTAATCACGTCCACAAACAATTAATTATCAACTACTTGCACCCTATTTTACAATTTGTTCAATACACTGAAGAAAATGTAACTAGCTACTGAAGAAAATGTAAGATGCGACACAACAAATTGATTACAAGTAATTTATAGTGGACGGGCGTTTAAATAAAACAGCCCCTCGCAACTATGCGAAGGGCTGTCCATTTAACCTTTTTGGCGTTACTTACTCTCCAAACGTATAATAGGTATGATCATCTCTTCTATCGATACACCGCCATGCTGAAAGGTGTTTCGGTAGTAGTTGACATAATGATTGTAATTATTGGGGTAACACAGGAAAACATCTTCCTTTGCGAATATAAACGTTGAACTTACATTGGGCGTAGGTAACCCAGCTTGCTTCGGGTCGCGGAAAGAAAGCACATCCTTATTTTCAAACTGCAGGTTACGCCCGTGCTTGTAACGCAGGTTGGCAGTCGTTTGCCTGTCGCCAACACACTTGCTGGGGGTTTTCACCTTTACACTGCCATGGTCGGTAGTCATGAATACCTGGATATTCTTTTCTGCGATCTTCTTCAATGCCCTGTGCAATGGCGAGTGCTCAAACCAACTCACTACCAGTGAACGATAAGAAACCTCATCCCCCGCCAACTCCTTCAAAACCTCCATCTCCGTACGGGCGTGGGACAGCATATCCACGAAATTATATACGATTACGGTCAGGTCGTTGGAGAGGTAGTTGTGGATATTATCTTCCAGGAAACGAGCATCTTCATTATTCGTAATTTTCACATATTGCCACTTCAGCTTATCCATTTTCAGGTGTTTCAGCTGATTGGCAAAGAACATTTCCTCATATAGGTTCTTGCCACCTTCTTCATCATCGTTCTTCCACTCCAGCGGAAAATGCTTTTCAATATCTATAGGCAACATGCCTGCGAATATCGCATTTCGGCAATATTGGGTTGCAGTTGGCAAAATGCTGTAAAACAGGTCTTCTTCCACCACACGTAAGGATTCGGCAATTGTAGCCTGAAACGCCTTCCAGTGGTCATAGCGCAGGTTATCAACCACTATCATAAAAGTTGGCTGGCCTGCCTTTATATGCGGAGCTATCTTCTGTTCAAATATACGGTGAGAAAGCAGTGGACCAGTTTTACCGTTATCCTTTATCCAGTTGGCGTAGTTTTTACTGATGTACTTAAAGAACTCAGTGTTGGCTTCGCTCTTCTGGGTCTGCAACACCTCCATCATTTCAGAGCTGTCGCTCCTCGCTATCTCCAACTCCCAATAGACCAACTTCTTATACAATTCCTTCCATTCTTCATGGTTTGGGTTGTCGTTGAGTGCCATAAACAAGTTACGGAAATCCTGCTGGTAGGCAATAGTTGTCTTTTCTGACACCAGGCGCTTGCCGTCCATTATTTTTTTAAGGGAAAGTAAGACCTGATTAGGGTTAACCGGCTTAATGAGGTAATCGGTGATCTGGGCACCGAGGGCTTCCTCCATAATATTCTCGGCTTCGTTCTTGGTCACCATTACCACGGGGAGTTGTGGCAGCATTTCCTTGATCTTTGCCAGAGTTTCAAGACCAGTAAGGCCGGGCATACTCTCATCGAGCAACACAACATCCACATTTTTTTCCTTTAGCAGTTCCAGCGCATCATAACCATTAGATAGCGGTGTTACGGAATAGCCCTTATTTTTCAAAAATATTATTTGTGATTTTAATGAGTCTATTTCGTCATCGACCCAGAGGATTTCGCCTTGTGTATTCATAATTTTTGAGTGGTGTGTTTAAAAACAGATAAATTTATGCAATTAAAATTCAGGGGTGTAGTACTCAGTTTAGTTTAACGCAAGTTTGACAGGGGCGGATACTTGGAATAACGTCGCTAACCGCTTAGTATTGCATCAGAATAACTACATTAACATTATGCCAACGGTTATAGTAAGAAAAGCCACACGTGAAGATTGCCCCCGGATGATGGAACTGATAAGGGAACTTGCCCTATATGAAAAAGCCCCGGAAGAAGTAACCGTAACTATGGACCATTTTATTGAAAGTGGTTTTGGCGCTACTCCGGTTTGGTGGGCTTTTGTGGCTGAAGAAGATGGTATTGTACAAGGCTTCGCATTATATTATATACGCTACAGCACCTGGAAAGGCCAACGCATGTACCTTGAAGACATACTGGTAACAGAAGCCGCACGCGGAAATGGCCTGGGTGCCTTATTGATGGATGCACTCAAAACAGAAGCAAAAGAAAGAAACCTTACAGGCATTGTTTGGCAGGTACTGGAATGGAATGAACCTGCTTTTAATTTCTACCGGAAGTTTGACGCAAAGTTTGACCCGGAATGGGTAAATGCGGTACTGGAAATGTAAGGGGCAGATCTACCTCACTTTTATCATATCAGCACGCAGAGCCTGCGGGCAACGATAAGTTGTAAAATGCCATGACATGCTGAAGAGAGCCAGCACATACTGATCGTTGTTGCTGGAATTACCGCGTTGCTTACCAACCCTTCCCAGAGTAGTACCCGACATTACCTCACCACTTCTGTCCTGGAGGGCAAGGGCTATCACGTTCGAGCCTCTTTTGTTACCGGGGAATTTTTCCACACCAACATATGTAGCGCTAACGTCATCAATGTAATCTGTAGAAGTAAGCCGGTTAGATATTTCTAATGAAATATTGATACC
>CANCOG010000277.1 GCA_947379685.1 Flavipsychrobacter stenotrophus
ATAACTCGATATGTATATGATCAGAAGGCATACCCAAGTCTGTAAGCTCTTCTTTGACAGACAAGATCATACTTTCCGGGCCACAAATGAATGCTTCGTCAATGGTGGTCAGGTCAATAAGTGCACCACAAAATTCCCTGCATTTCGCAGCGTTAATGCGACCGCTAAACAATGGCACTTCCATATATTCCCTGCTCAGCACATGATAGAGACTCAGACGTTCCATATACCTGTTCTTCAGTGCCTCAATGGCTTCACGAAATATTACTGAGGTGCGTGACTTATTGCCATAAATTAAGGTGAAACGGCTACCTGTTTCATTTTCAAGCACAGTTTTCATGATGCTCAAAATGGGAGTAATACCGCTGCCTGCCGCAATTGCCAGATACTGTCTGTCCTTTTTGTCTGTTTCCCTCGGTGTGAACTTACCCATAGGGGGCATCGTTTCCAGCTCATCTCCTGCCTTCAGCACGTCATTCGCAAACGTAGAGAATTTACCCTGCTCTACCTTCTTAATGGCAACCCGGAGCTCCCCATCATTTGGGCTACTGCATATAGAATAGGAGCGACGCACCTCCACTCCATCCATTTCCCGGCGGAAAGTCAGATATTGCCCGGGTAAAAAACGGAACAACTCCTGCTTGGCGGCTGGAACCTCCAGAGATACAGATACACAATCAGCCGTTTCGGAACGGACATCTTTTACTTTTAAGGAATGGAATTTCAATGCAGACATAAGCGGGTGCAAAGGTAAACAAATAGTGATAATGCCAATCGCCCCAATCAGACCTGAATTATTCATAACATGTAGGCAACTTCAAAGGAATATTCGTTCCCCTCGCCTATTTGGGAGCGTTCAGATAACTATCGCAAATGTCTAAGGACGGCAATGCAGGATGAACTTAAAATTTCTCCACTGCTTTTTACCTTACAGGCTTTACTCCCTCTAAACCAGACATTCGAATTAAATCATTTTCATGTTTGTTATTTCAATTAACATTAACAGAGAAAGTACTACCTTGCGTTACAATAACCGTCCCCGAGAAATGCGCGGGACTATGGAAAATAAAAAAGCCCTGGAAATGAGTTATGACGAACGGTTTCATGCAGCAAAAAAAATAACCAAAAAAAAGGATGCCGCTTTAACTTTTGATGAAACCACCAACAAAGTAAGCCATCCCGAACCTCATGAAACCAGGTACAGACAGATTGTAGAAGATTGTGAAGCCATGATTGTAACTCATGATCTCAATGGTAAACTCCTTACTGCAAACCCTGCTGCAACCGCCAATCTTGGTTACACCCCCGACGAGTTGTCAAACGCATATCTTATTTCGCTTGTCCCTGAAAAAAAGCGCAACAGCTTTGCCGAAAATTACTTGGGTAAGTTAAAAATAGACGGCCATTCGCATGGTATGTTGGAACTTGTCACTAAGTACGGAAAGAAAAAATTTTGGTTGTACCACAATAATATCTTCCGAACCGCTGAAAATCACCCTTTCGCTATTTGTTTCGCGCAAGATATCACAGAACGAATTGAACAGGAAGAGTCATTGAAACTCAGCAATGAAACCTTTCGCAGTGCGTTCGACTATTCTGGTATAGGCATGGCATTGATAAGCCCGCAAGGCAATATCCTTGATGCCAATAGTGCGGTATGCAATTTCACGGGATTTCCGAAAAATGAACTGCTCACAATGAACTTCCTGGACCTTACCCACCCGGAAGATAACCAGACCGACCAGAATCTGCTGCATAAGATGCTGATAAAAGTGATCAATCACTACAGCGTTGAAAAGCGGTATATTTCAAAAACGAAAAAAATTCTATGGGCGCTACATACAGTCTCTAAGGTTTCGCATACTGACGGCACGCCCAAGTTTTTCATCCTACAGATAGTAGACATCACCAAGAAAAAAGAACTTGCAGATGAGCTGAATAGAAAAAACAGCGAGCTGGAAGCAGCCCGCCGTAACCTGGTGAATAAGATCAACCAGCTGGAAGAGCTCAACTATATTATAGCCCACAATTTAAGGGGCCCGGCAAACAATATCAGGATGCTCGTGGAAATGCTGAAAACAAAGGATGATCCACAGAAAGAAGCTGGATTCAGACTTGAAATGAATGAGATCGTTGAATTTCTTGATGAAGGCAGCGCCTCATTACTGGGGAGCCTGAATACACTTATGGATGTAGTGCAAATCAGCATGAACAAAACAATTCCGTATGACGAGTGCGATGCCGGACACATGGTGAATGAAATTCTGGCCCAGCTCAACAGCACCATCTTTGAAAAAAATGCAGTGATCAAGTTGAACATTTCGGTAGCCTTTATCAGGTATCCAAAGGTTTTCCTGGAGAGCATTTTTTACAACCTTATCAGCAACGCGCTCAAATATTCTCATCCCGACCGTGTGCCAGTAATTACCATCTCAACTTACAGTGTGGATGACCGGGTTTTGCTATCCGTTAAGGATAATGGACTGGGCATCAACCTCGAAAAATACGGCAATAAGCTTTTTAAACTCAATCAGGTCTTCCACCCCGGCCATGACAGCAAGGGAGTAGGATTGTTCATCACCAAGGCCCAGATAGAATCTTTCGGCGGCAACATACAGGTAAAGAGTAAGGAAAATGAAGGGACTGAGTTTATAGTGACTTTGTAGAGTGCTTTCTAACCTGCATTATCTCAAATTCGGCTCCGCTGACCTTTCGCAGTCTAAGATGAATCTGTTTTAGCCGTCAGCTGTTTTACAAATTTGGCCGATTCCCTGACTTTGTCATTCCGACGCAGGAGGAATCTCCTCAACACGTTCTTGCTCTCAGTCATTCGGAGAGGGGGCAGTGAGTGTCGTCCCTGTCTGGATTGGCAAGCCAAAACAGGGTATCAAACCCGCGCTCCATTGCGACAAATGCGAATACTTATACTAGGGCAGCCACCAAAAACGAAAGCACCAATGAACCCAGTAATTTAGCCGCTATCAATAATATACCCGCGACTAAATGGAGCAGTCTTTTGTGTTTATTCCAAATCGGTATAAGCCCTAACAACAAATCAGCTAGGGTACACAATCCGGTCACAATCCCTAGCGCAGCCAGCAGACCCCAACCACCTGTAACCATGCCCATCAGCATAACATTACCGAGAATAAAACATCCTGCACCCAACACAACAGAAACTACGCTCACGTTTCCCTTTCGTTCTTGCTCTTGCTTTCGTTTAACAAAACGAGCCCACCCGCTGTCAGCCCTTTTTTCCTTTCCAGTGTCAACTTGTTGAGAAACCCGTTCAAAAACAGGTCCATAGTCAGAAACCATTTTCACAGGGAACGAAGCCCAGCCAATATGTGCCATAAATAACATACCGATTAAGGTCAGATAGAATTTCATAAGGCGGGTAAGATATTACGATATCTTTAACAAGGGCAAAAAACATGCCAGAATTTAACAAGGGTCAAAAGACATAATTGAGTGCAAAGATTCAAACGAAATTGAGCGCACACTGCGAGCAACAGAGCAGAAATGAAACCAAGGCAGCGCTATTCGAATGCAATGAAAAATCATTGGTTTCGAACTAAAGGCATGGCAAATGTTGGACTTCTATTAATTCATCATTCCTTAACCCAAGAAAATGTGCCACACATACGTCTTTATATGCAGAGGTCCGATTTTGCGGCCGCTGCAAAACATCGCACTATGAGCAAACAATACCCGCTAATAATCGCCCTGCTATTTCTTATTACCCTTCCCGTATTTGCCCAACCAGCGATTCAATGGCAAAGGTGTCTCGGCGGTGCTCACAGCGATTTTGGCTATGCCATTGAACCTACAACTGATGGCTCTTATATTGTTGCGGCTCAAACATACTCTGCTAATGCCGATGTTACCTTTTACCGCGACAGCGGCGATGCGTGGATCATTAAACTGGATAAAGACGGATCAACATTATGGCAAAAAACATACGGCGGAACTGGCCACGATGTGGCTGCAGACATTAAGCCTGCAAATGATGGTGGTTTTATTTTTACAGGAACAACCACTTCCGTCAATAACGATATTCATCACAAAAACGGTGCAGCCGACCTATGGATTGTGAAACTGGATAGCCTGGGAACCATTATGTGGTCGAAGACATATGGCGGGTCAGGTGTTGAAAATGGCTACAAAATAATTCCGGTAATCGGTGGCGGATATCTCATCGCAGGCGACACTTACTCTGTCGATGGTGATGTAACCGGAAACCATGGTTCATATGGATCGGTTGATGTTTGGCTGGTTAAAATCAACGATACTGGAAAACTGCTTTGGCAAAAAACTTATGGAGGCAGCGCAGATGAGTTTATGTATGGCCTGAGACAATCGGCTGACACCGGCTTCATAATGGCGGGCTATACTTCATCGACCGATGGACAAATTACAAATTCCCATGGAGGTGGAGATCTCTGGGTGATTAAACTTAACGACACCGGCAAAATAAGCTGGCAAAAATCATTTGGCGGCACGCTCAGCGAAAATGCCTCTGATATACGGCAAACATTGGATGGCGGCTACATTATTTCCTGCTCAAGTTTTTCTAATAACGGACAAGTAACAGGGCATCACGATTCAATGTCTACCAACAGCGACTACTGGATAGTAAGACTGGATGACACAGGAAGGGTTATGTGGGAAACCAGCTATGGTGGGTCACGCAATGATTATCCGTCGTCCATATACCAAACGGACGACAGCGGATACCTTGTCTCAGGATATACATTTTCCAGTGACTTTGACGTTTCTCATCTGCATTCAACAATAGGCGATGGCGATGCCTGGATAATGAAACTGACCAAAAACGGCCAAATAGCGTGGCAAAGTACCTATGGTGGCACTTCTGATCAAAAAGCAGTTAAGGTATTACCCGGCACCGAAGGCGGATATATTGTAGGGGGCACCACAAGATCTGATGACGGAGATTGCAGCGGTTTGCACGGCGACCCTGGCATTTCAGATGTTTGGATAATAAAACTATCATTTACCGTTGGTCTGGAACAACCAAATGACAATTCACCGATAACACTTTATCCCACAATAACAAAAGGCGACGTGCATGTATCAGGGTTAAAATCTGGAACAAATCCCAAAATACACGTGCTCAACATGCTTGGAGCATCAATGCCATTTGAAATTCCCCCAACAAATGCTGCCCCCACCTTTAACCTGGCAAATTTGCCGGATGGAATTTACCTTGTAGAAATTGAAGAAAATTCCAGGTCAAGCCATTTTAAAATTCTGGTCCAGCACTAAATCGACTGCACTCCATGAATTACCTCCCCACCACAAAATGAACAACTTCATTTTGAGCATCCGATTGAATCCTGATAAAGTATTGCCCTGCAGGGAACCGCTCATCCAATGAAAACAATTGGTCAAAGTGTCCATTATCAACAACTGCATCGACACCGTAAATTTCCCTGCCCATTACATCACAAACCTGGAAATGAAGGCTGTTGTTACCCTTGGTAAGTAATGCGCCCACAAGCCGGAAATTACCATTGTTGGGATTCGGTATCAGACTTATTTCTTTGCCCTGACCAACATTGCCGACGCTAAGGAATTCAGTATGGATGACAATAGTGTTGCTGCTGTCTTGTAGCTGAGATATACATGCCAAACTACTGGTAACCTGGCACCATACCGTATCATTCGAGTATGTCTCTACAGAGTAAGAATTGTCAGTCGCGCCGGGCACAGCAACGCCATTCAGAAACCATTGATATTGCGGGTTGGCTCCTCCATAAGTCGCCATCGCGTCGAACGTAATGATCTGGCCCGGATAAGCAATGGTATCATGCATGGTCTTTATAGAAACAAATGGCGTTACGGGTGAATTCATATGGCTCACCATAGCATCGGTTACAGAATCTGCCAGACGGCATTGAGCCGAACTATTTATGGTACAATGTACAAGATCTCCATAGTGTGGCGCAAAAGTAAATGTGCTGTCAATGCCGGCCGCAATTCCATTTAACTTCCACGCAAACGTTGGCGTACTGCCGCCGTGGGTATAACTCGCAGAAAGCGTAACCGGCTCCATGGCGCAGGGCGTATCGTGCGGATTAACAATAGTAAGCGTTGGTAAAACAGCAGCGTTTACATTGACAACTGCCCGTGCAATATCAGTACCGCAAAGCGTTGAAACCACGTAAGCGATAGTATCTGTTCCCGCAGTAACCCCTGAAACTACTCCCGATGCAACTGAAGCATGTGCATTCATGGCCACCCACGCCCCACCTGGGGCAGCATCAGTAAGCGTAATAGTCATTCCCTCGCAGACCGATGTCAACCCTGAAATAGCCCCTGCGTCTGGTGTCAGTGCAACAGTAACAATTTTAGTGGTCGCATTCGCACAGAAAGAATCTGAAACAGAATAAATGATTGTATCGACACCCACAGAGATGCCCGACACCAACCCTGCAGACACAGTAGCAAAAGGGTTTGTTGCACTCCATGCGCCACCTGCAACACTGTTGGTAAGTGTGATGCTTGCACCTGAACAAACAACTGATACCCCCGAAATGATTCCTGCCGAAGGTCTTGCATGAACGGAAAGAATGTGCTGTGCAATAGCAGTACCGCAAGAATTAGTAACGGAATATTCCAGTGTATCATACCCTGGTGCAACAGTCGTAACGCCCCCCCCAGACCCTATTGAAGCGTAGGAATGCCGGCTGCTCCAAGTTCCTGCCGAAGAGGCGCCAGTATCAATTAG
>CANCOG010000278.1 GCA_947379685.1 Flavipsychrobacter stenotrophus
TTCAAGAATATTTTTACCTTCAAAGGCAGGGAGTACATTTCTGTAATTAATACGTTCACTTTCTTCTGTGAATATGGTTGGCGTTTTGTAACCCAAGCCCCCTCCAAGACGTGAGGAAAATTCTTTATTGGGTTTATACAGTACTGATATACGTGGCAGTATTGCAGTTGCATAATCTAACACATAATCGACCCTCAGGCCATTTTCTAATACAAAATGTTTGCTTATATCCCAGGTGTTTTGGGCAAACGCACCAATGGTGGATAAAATGTAATTACGGTAAGGGATATTTGTCAGTTTGATCTCCCTAAATTGGTCTGTAAACAAATTCGCACCGAAAATCCATTCCGATTTAGTGTTTTTTTTGAAATAATTAACCTCGGAAAACGTACTTGTTTGTGATCCATCGAAAGTATATCCCGGTGATTTAATGATACGGTTAAAGTGGGAGATACTGTTTTTAAAAGTCACTTTTCCACTATTAGCAAAAGTGTGTTTAAATTCTATTTCTGAACTTATCCGTTGAGAATTGTTGTCTTCATAGTAAGAATGCAGGCTATCGTGTTCACCTTTTAGATAGAAAATATCACCGCCCAGCCTGTTTTCAAATGAAGTATTTAACCCGATAACAAGTTCGGTCTTCTCGCTAAAATAAAAAAACAGTTTTGGGTTAAACGTGTAACGGGTAAAGTCAGGAATAGCCGTAAATAAAGTGCTATCGGGCGCGTAAGCATTGTTACCATTTCTTGCCGCATATACAGTAACCCCTATTTTCCCGAATCTTTGCCCGTAAAAGCCGCTCACATCAAGCCCGCCGGCAGATGTGCCGTTTACAATAAACCTGAGTTCTTTTTCGTTTTTAGGTGTTTTTGAAATCAGGTTGATTAACCCGGCAATTGACCCGCCCCCATAAAGGGTAGACGAAGAACCTTTAATTATCTCTACCCGTTTTAAATCGAGCGGCGGCGTTTGCATAAGCCCCAGTCCACCAGAAAAGCCTGCATATAAGGGGAACCCATCTTTCAAAATTTGCGTGTAGCGCCCATCAAGCCCTTCTATTCTTATGTCGGTATTGCCAGAGATTGGTGAAGTTTGCAAAGTTTGTATCCCCGTGCTCTCGCTGAGCATCATTTTTATATCCCCGGGTTTCATATTTGCTTTTTCTTCTAATTCCTCGCCAGATACTAATTCAATCCGGGTGGCAACATCTTCGATTGTCCTGCTGCTTCTTGTGGAACTGACTGCTACTTCTTCCAATTCGTTAACGTCAGTTTCCAGAAAAACGGTAATAGTATCCGTATTTTTCAAGGGAAAGTAAAGTGTATCAAGGAACTCTTTGTAGCCAACACTTCTGAACTGCATGACCTGTTTGCCATCCGGAATATTGTCGATGAATATGACTCCATTTACGTCTGCCGCACCTCCCGCCGATGCATTATGTAAATTTACAATTGTGCCGGTGAGTGGTTCTTTGGTGTTTTTGTCCCTGATAAATGCAATGAATTTATTTTGCGCGAGGGCTGTATTAACAGCAATTGATGCCATTAACAAAATGAATAATGATTTCATTAAGCGATTGAAATTTAAAATGAACCTACTTAGCACTAGCGATTGTGCTATTTAATTTAAGTTATTGGTTCAGGCAATGTCAGGAGGCTGCCACAACAATGGAGAATATTGTGGATAGAATGACTCTGTGTAAATATTGAAGACCTTGTCACAATATGTAGTGTTTGTGGGATAGTCAAAATAATAGCTAGTTACAATGTACCCACCGCCGCAATTGTGGCAAAAAAAAGGTGAGCAGTTTTTACACCCTTCATTGTGTTTAGGTGCAGGATGCTCTTTTTGTGTTTGTGCCTCAGTTTTAACAAATTCGTCCTCGCAATGGTCAAATGCACAACAGGGAGTCCCCGTCAATGCAAGTATATAAATAGCCCAAATGAAAGTGAAGATGCGCACGAATGTAAAAATATGGAAAATTAATTTTCACATCCTTCATACTTTGTTAAATGTTATAGCATAGTTCAGCTTCTTTTGACTTTGCTCAATTGCATGCTACTAAAATTGAAGATAATTTCACCATGTTGTTTTAGAAATAGGTTGCAAACCCAGCCTGAAATCCTGCTGTTTTAGCAGGTGGATTGCCCAGTAAGTCTTGTTGCCAGCAATATTTGTAATTCAACCTGATCACGGTTTGCTTGTTCGGACGCCAGCTTAAGGCAGGCACAATGGCGAAAACGTTGTCTGCAATATTCCCTCCCGTTGCGGTGAATTTGCCAACGTTCCAGTCAACATACTCCAGCCGACATGCGGCACTGATGACAGATTGTTCAAAACCGAGAAGTGCCTTTTTATAAATGGGTTGTACCAAGTCAATAAATCCGCCTTGTTGTTTTCTTGCATATTGCTGAATGTACGTTGTGGGCACATCCACTGTTACCCAGGCCCATTCGCCATTAATAAAGGTATTAAGTTTTGGTAAAGTAGCATTCATATCAATGGCCACAACATCCACTCGTCGCTTTTTATCTAATGTTATTCCGTCATCTGCAAATTTATTATAAACTCCACCCATATAGGAGATCCCAATCTCCGCAATTTTGCTGTTGCGGATGGCAGCTTTTGCCGTTATCAATGGCATACCGTTAAAACTCTCTTCAAAACGATCTGTGTTTTCCTTGGCTGCCGGTAGAGAGGTTCGGCCTTGTTTGTTGTCAATTATTTTGTCGTTAAAACCGTTGGTGAGATAAGCTTCGTAGGCAAACACCCAGTTTTTCTGGAATTTTTTGCCATATATGCCAAACCCTGCATTATTCCATGTCGCGGGCAACAATTCCGTTGCAGCGACAGGTCTGTCGATAAATTCCCATTTCGGCCCGTCATGATTTTGGTTAAATGCACCGATCGGGTTGAGTACGATTCCGCCCCGGAGGTTAAAAAGCGGGTGAAATTCCATATCAAGCGCAGCGAATTCAACGCTTATTTCTTTTGCCCCATCTTCAAATTCTATTTCTGATAGGAATTTGATCCTTTTAGAAATGCCGGAGGCAATAAACAGGCTTACCCTCCTCATCTGAAACTGATGCCCCTCACTGATGCCGTTGGTCCCCAAATGCTGCCAGTTCGCTTCAGCATACCCCCCTAATGCAACGGGCATCCTGGCGACAGACAGAAATGGGCGGTTATAAACAGCATCCATATTTAATAGATTTCCAGTTGTGTCCTTTGGTTTTCGGCGCAGCAGTGTACTATCAATTTGGGCTGATGCAGACTGTAGGGTGAGTATGCCTAGAATACTGAATATCAATGCTTTCATTATGCTTTTTTTCTAAGGTCAATAAATATTTTGCCACCTTCAAGCGAAACAGGAAAGGTGCGCAAGTTTTCCGATGCCGGAGC
Organism: Flavipsychrobacter stenotrophus; assembly: GCA_947379685.1. Taxonomy (GTDB): domain Bacteria; phylum Bacteroidota; class Bacteroidia; order Chitinophagales; family Chitinophagaceae; genus Flavipsychrobacter; species Flavipsychrobacter stenotropha_B. Next base: position 3,403 of record CANCOG010000278.1, read on the forward strand.
TTGCATCACCTTGCCCCATTTATCAAATTCGCTGCCATGGGCGGAGCAAGTGAGCATATCTCCGGATACCTGTAGTTCGGCGCCTTGATGGGAGCAACGCATCAGTAGCGCACTATAATTTTTGTCGTCTATGCGATACAGGCAGATTGGAAATTGCAGGTCATCATGACGGACAATTACATATGGTCGAAAGTCCTTTTTTGCCGTCTCAAATTCTTTTATATCCAATAAAATGCCATTGGTATTCATATTGCCCGTAACATATTTTACCGGAATACAGCTTTGAATGAGGGTGCTTAATAGACCGATGCTCGTACATGCGATGCAGCTTGTCTTTATAAATGTCTTGCGATCCATTGAATTAAAGGCTTTCTAAAAATTGTATCAAATGCTGTTTTTCCGCGTCGGACAATCCGTTATACCTGTTGCGGCTGTCCGTTGCTTCGCCACCATGCAGCAAAATGGCCTGCTCAATGCTCGTAGCCCTGCCGTCATGTAGTAAGTAATAGGTGCCTCCCTGCGAGTTTTTTGACAAGCCTAGACCCCAAAGAGCCGGAGTACGCCATTCGTAAGTCTTTGCATTTCCCTCTGTATAGCCATCATCTAGCCCGCTGCCCATGTCATGTAGCAGTAGGTCGGTATAGGGGTAAAAGGTTTTTTTGTTGAGTGCCCCAATAGGGGAGTAGCCAGTTTTCAATTCAGGTATATGGCATTTAGCGCAATTGATCTGGTTGAACAATTCCTTTCCTTTAATAACCGCTGTGTTGCCGCCATTTCTTTGCACCGGTGCTTTCAAGGTTTTAAGGTAAAAAACTACATCTGAAAGAGTTTGGTTACTAACCTCAGGCGCTATAGCAACCCCGCTGTATGTATCGAAAGGTTCGTATGTGGAGGTAATGCCCATATCCTGGTTATAGGCGCCTGCAGTCTGTTGCAACAGATCATATGCCCCCGATTTCTTACCAAACCGACCAATGTGGCGTCCGTTATTCACCAGGCTTCCGGTTCTGGGTATTAAGTAGCTTTTTAAAGAGATCCAGTTTGCTACGCCACTGATCCCATCCCCATTTGCATCATTGGGGTCGGCCATGGCTACTATATCGTCATCACTAACTGCGTCCAGATACCCCATGCCAGTGTTTGCCGGTGGGGTGAACTTTGAAGATGACGCTCCAGCCGGTACTTGTTCCGGCTCATAGCCAGGGATAGCGCAGTTCTGAAGTTGCGGGGCCCCTGTGGCTAAAAATTTATTCCCCGAACTATCTGTTTGGCCGAAGCGAGTGAGGGTAGTAAAAGGATGCCCCTTTCCGTCGCCTGCATGGCAGCTACCGCATGATGATGCAACAAAAAGGGGGCCCAAACCTGTTTCCTTCGTGAAGATCTGGTTATTGAAGGCGGCATCACCTCTTAAAAATTGTAATTTTTCGCTCGTGGTCAATCCATCAACCGGTCCATCCAGGGTATTATTATCTATCGGAATACTAGGTTCTGTTTTTTGACAGGATAAAACCAGGCTTATGCCTATCGTTAATAGTAAGAATGACTTTTTCATTTTGACTTTTGTACGGCAAAGATAAATAAAGTTAGATTAGACTAACAAATTATTGTTGTGTAGTAAAACTTTATTTCATCATCAACCCTAATGATTTATTTTGTCGTTCTTCCCTGGTGCAATTTTCTGAGGGCGGCTGCGCCTGATTTTTTTTGGCATCGTTTCTAAAATCGGCAATAGTTATTACTCCCCTGTATCGGCGGCTAAATCATTTTTTTTCTGAAAATCTAAATATGCATTCGTTGTTTTACTTTTACCCCGGCTTAGCTTTAATTCTAAGTTTATACATGTATTCGTTTGCCGACCTTGTGAATATATTCGAAGAAAGACTGATGGCTGCCCAGCCGTTCAAAGGAAATCCCGATTCGCTGTACGAACCGTGCAGGTATTTATTGCAGTTGGGGGGGAAGCGCGTAAGGCCCGTTTTATGCCTCATGGCCAATGAGTTGTTTAACGATATCAATGAAGATGCATGGCATGCAGCCTTCGGTGTTGAGTTGTTTCACAATTTTACGCTGATACATGATGATATAATGGATAAAGCTCCGCTCAGGCGCGGCCACGCAACTGTACATGCCAGGAACGGACTCACTGCCGGGATTTTGTGCGGAGATGTAATGAATATCTATGCTTACGATAGCCTCTCGAATATTACCCAAAACCTGCCGCAGGTGTTGCGTGTATTTAACAGGACTGCCATAGAAGTTTGTGAAGGTCAGCAGCTGGACATGGATTTCGAGATTCGTAACGATGTTACGCTCGATGAATACATACATATGATTTCTCTGAAGACATCCGTTTTGCTGGCTTGCAGCCTGAAGATGGGTGCTCTTGTTGGCGGCGCCCTCGGTGACAATGCCAATAAATTGTATGCGTTTGGCAAAAATCTGGGTATTGCTTTCCAATTGCAGGATGATTACCTCGACGCCTTTGGGGCACCGGAAAAACTGGGTAAGCAGAGTGGGGGAGACATATTGGCCAATAAGAAAACTTTCCTTTTGGTGAAGGCACTTCAAAATGCTAGTACTGATCTGCGCACCGCGATTGAGTCATTGATTGCCGGAAACGATGAACATAAAGTACCATCCATGCTACAATTATATAAAGACACCGGAGCCGATATACAATGCCGCGAAGCCGTAGAGGAATATTCCCGGAATGCATTTGGATGCCTGGAAGATGTAGCGATACCGTCGAGGCGCAAACAGCCATTACTGGAGCTCGCCCGTTACTTGCTGGAAAGAGACAAATAGGTGTATGGCGGTTTGTAACATTTGGAGCATTCAATGTGTGTGCGACAGGTTGTCAATTTCATGCTGCCGGGAAGTATAACGCTTTTTTTCGGGGAGAGTCTCGGCCCTCGGCAAGAGTCTCCCATATTGGGTGAGTGTCGTTAAATTACTCGTCTGTTTTGTAACACCGACGCCGCGGCATTTGCGACCTCCGTGTCCTTCTTTTACATGAAGAAGGATTCATGTTATGATGCCATAGGCATCACATCTTTATAGAACAGACCTATTTTATCACACCGATGCCGTAGGTATAGCATATATTTCCTTGACCAGATCATGCGCTTCAAACCCCGAAAACGCCCTTTTTTGTTAACGGTATCCTATAAAACCTACCGTTCGTGAAGTTTTCCGACCGTTGGTGAAGTTTTTTTGGAGTGGGGTAGAATGAGGTTGTATGTTTGCATCATCAAATCGGGGGGATTAAAGCGGGGTTTGCAAAACTCCATTAACAATTGAACAACAAAATTATAAAAAAA
>CANCOG010000279.1 GCA_947379685.1 Flavipsychrobacter stenotrophus
ACAGTCTCGGAAGGTGCAGGCTGTATCGTTATGCTGTAAGCGATAGTTTGCCTGCTGGTGAGCGGGCAGCCATTGTCCTGATAAGTAATGTAGAAAGTATAGGTACCCGGCGCAGCCGTTGATGCGTTCCAGGCGAAAGTACCATGGGGCGCCGTGCTGCTATTATTGACAATCGTGAATGTAGATCCTGCCGGCAACCCGCTGGTGGTCATTGTTATGCTGTCGCCATCGGGGTCGGTGGGGTTTACCTGGAAATTGAAGGTATCTACCGAATTACAAACATTGAGCAGCGTAGGGTTAACTATGGTGCCGGATGTGGCACTGGTTATTGATCCCGTTGGTGGGTTGTTGGTACAAGGACTCAATACTACTATCGTCATTTCCCGCTGGCTGGTTCCCTTTAAAATGCCGCTTGATGTAAACTCCCGGACATTGTATACCAACAATGATTTTTGAATGGTATTCGGGGTAAATGACAATTGGCCTGTAGCTGCGCTAAATGTAAAAGATCCTGAACTAACTGCCAGCGGACTGGTAGCGTTATAAGGGTAGATATAATTTACACTGCTCCCGGTAGATTGATCGATAGCGGGCACCAACGTAAATACGAGGTGGTCTCCATCAGGGTCTACCGCAGCCGGGTTGTAGTTGGACGCTGTGCTAATGCAATAGAATGGAGTGGGTATTGACGTGCAGATGGCACTTGAATTATCCGAAGCTGCATTATTCAGTGTATCCACAAGCTGAATTGGGGAACTGCTACCTGATGGGAAGATGATATTTGTTATGCTCAGACTTCGTCCGGCAATAATTGAACCACCCATTCCGCTCTGAAATAGGAATCGCCAAACTGACGAAGTATAGGGCAACGTAATATTGCCAGCGTATGAAAATTTCTTAATGCCGGGTAGAGTGGCAGCCGTACTTACACATGCCGTATGACTCGCTTGAGCCGGACAAACAGGTGTCACTTCAATGCCACTTGCGGGAGCTTGTAAGGCCAACGAGATATTCGTGTAAAAAGAGCTGCCGTCGAATATTCCAATCACAGGCGCTGAGCTAGGCAGCGTGTAAAACGTACTTCCGCTACAGTCTCCATAAACGATAAGGTGGACAGTATATGTATTGCCGCTCACATGGCTGTAGTACATATCAATACCGAAAATATGGTTTGCCCGCGAAAGGGTTGCCGGTAGGAATACTACCGAAAATAGACATAAGAATCGTAAACAGGTACGCAGTAAAGAGGGCATGGTTGTATCAGGCTTAATATTTGCAATGTAAAAACCAACCCCAACCGGGCCGGTTGTTACAAAATACAAATATAGAATTTTTCAGGAATAAATGAGATTAAATTGGATTATTTCCTGCTAACCGAATGCGGGTTGATTTGCGTAATTTTAAATATTTGTGTAATTCCCTTACATTTGAAATGCCAACTCTAGATTTCAAGCAACATAAACTATTAAACAACTATGAAAAACTACTCCATTCTTCTCTTTGTTGCCGCAATTGGTATTTTTAGTTGCAGTAAGAGTCTGCCGACGTACATGGTCAGAAATCAGGCCCGGACCTACTTTGCTTTTTTCGGCAGGGGATCTTCCTGGACGTATGGTATTACCGGGACTTCAGATACCGTACAATGGACGGCAAGCTCAGGTACGCTGGGTACCAGTACCAATATCAAAAAAAGTGGACATACTTATGAATCTTTCAGGGGTACAATAGGCCTGCTGGACAATAACCTGGTTGTTGTTAATTCAGAAGCCGACAGAGATACCGACTTTACGCAATTTTCGGGCGACTACTTTTACCTCGATATTGCATCTGGCAAAGACTGGATAACTGGTACAGGTAACCTGCCCCTTGAAAATAATGTAGTGGTTAATGGAATTACCTACAATAATGTGTTGCACCTGGTCAATTACCGGGATACGGTGAACAGCAACCACTTTGTCAATGTCTGGATAGCTCCCAACGTCGGGCTTATTAAAATGGCAACCTGGCACAATACAAAGGAATATTATTTGAAAAATTACAAGGTGCTACCGATGTTATGACCGGCTTTAAAAACCACCGGCTAATCAAAACTACTTATGAATGAAAATACCCAAAGCGATTACTTTCAATCTCCTATTAACCCGGTTTGCAAAAGCTGCCAGGTCGTGCCAGCATTGCCTGACTCTCCCAGCCAACTTTGTGCTACGTGCAGGCAAGAATTTGTCAAATATCCTGTTCCGAAGTGGGTGCAAGCCTCTGGCGCGGTGCTTGTGTTGCTACTGATAATCGGTATTGTGCGCGTAGCTCCTATGCTTCAACTTGCCTTAGACCTGAGCAGGGCACAAAAGGCAATTGCGGCCCATAAGTATATTACTGCTCAAAATGAACTCAAAAATATTGTCGCGCAACGGCCTGACTTTATTGAAGCAAAGTATCTTTTTTTTATTGCTGCCTGCTACAACCAGGAGCGTGACCTTGCCCAAGGATTTTTCAAAGAATTTGATGGTGTCCGTCTCGATCTTGATGATGATATTCAGTCCAAAGCTCAGGATGCAGCCATATTTGTGAACAGTATTATTATGTTCGATACGTCGGTGGACGATAGTATAGATGCCGCGGCTTTAGTTTCTTCCGGCAGACTTCTCCGGCTTTTTGAAGTTGTGGATACCAGCCACTTTACTGCAGACGGGGGCGATACCCTGGGGAGACGGGAACGTTTGAATTCACTCTTTTGCATAGCCCACAAAATGTTTGACCTCAAATTTTATGACGAAACCCGGGATATGGCTAAACGGATACTCAGGTATGACCCCGGGCATTACAATACGATAGGGCTATTGGCTACGCTGAATACCAGATTGAAGCGGTATGACGAGGCAATTGCGAACTGCAACCAACAACTGGCCATAAACTGTGAAGACATTTACTTTCTGGCTATGAAGGCGCGGCTGGAGGTAAAAAAGAGAGACGGGAAGAATGCTGCATTGCATGCCGACGAGGCATATAGGCTTGCTCCGAAAAATCCCTATGCACTCGAAGCAAAGGCAGTACTGGCCTGGTTTAACACGAAACCACCGGAAGCAGAAAGGTTTCTTGGGTTACTAAAGGCGGTGGAGGATGATAGTGAAAAAGTAATTTATCAGCGGGCCGCAAGAGTGATCAACGGTTCCGATTTCGACGACTAAAACGACTATTATGATATTTATACCAGGTAAAATTGTAGGCATTGTTACCTTCCCAGGTGTTATTGTGCATGAACTGGCGCATCAGTTGTTTTGCCGGATATACAAGGTCCCCGTTTTTGAGGTGTGTTATTTCCAAACTGAAGACCCACTGGGGTATGTAGTGCACGAAAAACCCTCCTCCGACTTTCAGGCTACCATGATCAGCATAGGCCCCTTTTTCCTTAACACAATTGTTGGGTTCCTGCTGGGCTTTCCTGCGACCGTGCAGTACAAGTTTCACAATGCCAATGTGCTCGACTACCTGCTCATTTACCTGGCGGTATCTATCGCGATGCATGCTTTCCCGAGCACTGGTGATGCCAAAAATCTATGGGAACATATCACGGGTAAAAATTCATCAATACTTAGCCGTCTTCTCATTTCACCCATTGTAGGGTTTATTTACCTGGGAGCTCTGGGGTCGTACTTCTGGCTCGATGCCCTGTATGGTGCGGCGGTGGCGCTGGGCTTGCCATGGCTGGTGATCAGGTGGCTTGCCTAGTAGGGAAGGGATGAAACCTTTCAAACTATGTGTTTTCCACTTCACCTCAATTCCCTCAACCCCATGTCCGTGATTGTTTTTCTAATAGATACTATCACCTCTTTGTGGTTAAAAAATCGGTGGTAGGAGTGCTCGTCGGCATAGAAGCGGCGGTTGGCAGGCGGGAGGTGGTATTGGAACAGGTTGTACTGTATCCAGTGCAGGTCATATAATCTGTCGTTTATTCTCGTTTTGTCGATGGGTTTGGCCGAAAACCGTTGCAGGAGATGGCCGTAGTTGGCGAAGTCGGTTTCTGAAAATGGGGCTTTGGCGCTGGCTGGCAGCGGCTTTGATGGGTCGCGAAGCATAGAAGGAGTAATGAATGACGTAGTTTCTTCAACGTTTTGAGTTGGGATGTGTTCTGGTTCCGTTGCTGCTTCCTGTTTTTCCGGAATCAAGTCAATTCCCATTTCGAATGGGTTGCTGTCACTGCCGGTTTGGGCAGTGTACTCTTTGAATTTTGTGCGTACAATTGTCCCCAGTTCTTTGTCGCCTGATGACAGGAAACGCATGAAGCCGGTAATGGCTTGAGTGGCTGTTGTTTGCTTGGTAAATCTTTTGAGTTTTTCGAGGCAATTGATGAGTTTGCACAGCAGGTTTACTTCCTGCATGGTGGGAAAGCGATTGCCTTCTTCGCGGCTGGCGATGGCATTCTGAAATGCTACGATCTGGTTGCAAATATTAGTGGCTATCATTGCTGTAGTGGCGAGCATCGCTTCGCTAAGTTGGTTGTTTGTGTTGTTCATGGCCCTTAGTTTTTTGTCGGACACAAAGATGGGTTGTCTGCCAAAAAACCGCCGAAAATGAATACATGGTGGTACACTTTCCGGCACACCATGTGACGCTTTTCGGCACACCATGTACAAAAGTTTTGTGGATAAGTGGCTCTAATTATTTGTTTTATAGCTGGTTATTTATGTGTTTTATGAAATTGTGTAAAAATGGATGCATGCAAGTGATTTTTTTTGTTGAATGATGGTTTTATTAGGGGAATAACTAATGGGTTTTTGGCGTTTTTTTGTTGGTTTTTGTTCACACAATGGCCACTGGTCGAAGGATGTCCTTCGTCCTGCCATTCAGGAAGCATTTGCTTCCGAAAAATTTGTAATTTTCCATTATGGCACTTAAATATCGCAATCACGATCAAACTGAGCTTTATTTTGTCACGTTTACTGTGGTAAACTGGATCGATGTTTTTATCCGAGATTGTTACAGGGAACAGATTGTTAAGAGCATCAGGTTTTGCCAGGAAAATAAAGGGTTGCAAGTTTATGCCTGGGTAATAATGACCAGCCATATTCACATGATAATTGGTACAGAAGGCAAAATGAAGTTGGAGGATATAATTAGGGATATGAAGAGGCATACTGCTGGCAAAATGAGAGAGATCTTGGAAGATAATAGTTTTGAAAGCCGCAAGGATTGGATGCTATGGATTTTTGGAATGGCTGGCAGAAAAAACTCCAATAATATTGATTATCAATTCTGGGTACAGGATAATCACCCGGTTCAATTGCCTTCGCCCGAAATGATTATACAACGGTTGAATTACGTGCACAACAATCCTGTTGAGGCGGGCTTTGTTACCGAACCGCAGCATTGGAAATGGAGCAGCGCCCATGATTATTTGGGTGGCAAGCAAGGACTTATTGATGTAATTTTGCTTGCTTAGTTCGGAAGCAAATGCTTCCGGAATTGTAGGACGAAGTAAATACTTCGACCAGTGTCGGGGAAATACTTCGAACAGTGAGCCGTTGGAGGGAAGGCGAATTATTTCGCGGCACAGTTTTTGGTAGTGTTACTATGTATAAAACTGTGCGCTATGAAAAAGTTACTGACGTATGCCCTGGTGTTTTTGGCTGCTTCGAGTGGTTGTAAGAAGGTAGAAAGCCTTGCCAATATAAGTGTGAATATTCCTTATAGTCAGCAGGTGGAAGTACCGAGGGTGGATGGTTATGATTATGGAACGCCAATTCCCTTTGGTGGTGTCAACCTGCCGTTTCCTGCTATTCCGGTTGTTACCAATGCGAAAGACTACCTGGTTCAATACCATACCAATGCCAATAAGGTAGTGAGCGTTTCACTGAAGAGTCTGACTCTGGACATTGTTTCGCCGGCCAGTGAGAATTTTGATTTTTTGGATAATGTTCAGTTGTATCTCTCGGCTCCGGGCCTGCCTGAACAATTGCTGGCTTACCAAAATGCCGTTCCCAAGGGAGCAACAACGGTGGCCGTTACCACTGCGGGTGATTTCAACCTTAAAGAATATTTCCTGAAGGATACGATGTACATCAGGGCGAGTATGCATATCAATGCCGTTCCGCATCCGGGTACACAAATGAAGATCAGTTCGGTGTTTAATCTGGTCGCGAACCCGCTTTATTAGTTTTAATTTGCTGAGAATTAGCTGATATGTTGATTAGCAAATCACCTGATTGGGTAAGGAACGATGGCAAAATAAAGTACACCATCTGTCTTGTTCTTTTCCATTTCTGCTTCGTTGAAAAAGTCTTTAAATAGCTCACTATTCGCAGATTTTTCATCTCGCATAAAAGAAAAATAACTTCGCCATATGGTGTACTTTATTTCGTCAACGTTCCTTATCATAATTCAGCATCCACCTTTTACCGAACTTATCGGTAAACACACCGAATATAGCTCCCCAGAACTGAACCTTAAGTGCATCTATGATCTGCCCTCCTTCTGAGAGTTTTGAATAGAAGTCATTGATGTCTTCTTCGCTGCTGCAATTGAGTGAAAGGGCTATATCATTACCATGTGTGTAACCACCCGGGCCAATACAATCTGAGGCCATGAGCAACAATGCTCCTTTAGTGAGGGTCGCATGCAAAACCTGGTCCTTCATTTCTGGCGGGCAATGGGCTTCAACAGGAGAACCACCTATTGTGCGAACTTCCAGTTCTCCTCCCAGGCATTGCTGGTA
>CANCOG010000280.1 GCA_947379685.1 Flavipsychrobacter stenotrophus
TTATTTAAGGAAAGTACATTGAATAAGGCAATGACGCCAGCCGCAACGACACCATTTCCGCTCGAAAAAATGCACAGAACCTGGAACAGAAGGCCCAGGTACATAAAACCTTTCCCGGGTTTACTATAGAAAAACAGGCTTAAGATAAGCCATAAGAATATGCCGTAGTTTTGTACACAAGCCATGGCGAAATTGGCATTTTCCCAGTTACACAAATCGAATAAACTAATCCCTGCCACAAGCGCGGCAATAAAAAAATATCTCGGTATTATTTTTTTTGCAAAACTGAGGAGCAAGACGTAAATAAGTACTAATTCGAAGTTTCCAAGGAATACGATATGTCGGAAATTGATAGTGCCGAATAAGGAATAGTACGTAACATAGATAACGCGCGATGTGAATATTCTATGTTCGTTATGCTGACTAAACAGTAGCCAGAATCTGTCGATGCCATGATTTGTTTTGTACCGGCTCAAAAACTCCAGAATTGCGCCAAAATCATCGAGGGAAGGTACATTAACTGCATTGGGACTCACTTTTGCGAAATAAACAATTGCAGGAATAAATACGACAAAATACATCAGTAGATGGCTGTACTTATTCTTCATTTCACTAACATGCATAGGTTCGTCCTGGTTATATTAAACAGCGTGTAATTGTAAATGGGTTTCCATGTCCTGAAAACTGTAAATATAATATAAATTATTTGTCCGTGATATTTTTCCCAGGTCGTTAATAATGAGTCGGAGCATTCGTGCCTACTTCGCTTCGAGGTTTAGCATGAAGTCATTGGTTGCCAGGCTCAAATTGGGATTATAGAACGGATCATTTTCAATGTAAGGCAACCATTTGCTTCTGAAAATGTTGAAGTCATGTTCGTGCTGTTCCCAATTAGCCTTGCTCATGTAAGGCTGTCCTCTGGATGCTGATTCGTAATGATATAGTTCAACGTCTGGCACATAGACGTTGAAATATCCTTTCTCAATGATTTTCAGGCAGAAATCGATATCATTATATTCCACTTGCAGCTCTTCGTCAAAACCGCCTACTTCATTAAAAATGGTGGTCCGGCACATAATGCAGGCGCCGGTTAGTGACGAATAATTATTTAATGACCGAACATAATTATAATATCCTCTTTCTGACTTGTGTATATTGGCAAATACGTGGGCTGCGGCGCCACCCAGGCCCAAAACTACACCTGCATGTTGTATGGTATTGTCCGGAAAGAGCAATTTCACTCCAACCACTCCCGTTGTTTTTCGCTGCGCAAAAGACACCATTTCGTGCATCCAGTTTTTTTGAATTACTTCAACATCGTTATTCAAAAGCAGAATATAATCTCCGGTTGCTGCCGATCGGCCCAGATTCATCAACTTCGAATAGTTAAACGGGAAGGCTGCCTCCAGGCATTTAAACCGAGCACCAAGTTCTTTCTCGTATCGTTTAACCAGTTCGAAAAACTCTGGTTCGTCGCTGTTGTTGTTGAGCAGGATGATCTCGAAAGATGGGTAGTCAGTCAACTTAATAATAGAATCGATTGCCTTACCCAGAAGAATATGCTGGTTTTTTGTAGGGATAATTATGCTCACCTTTCCCGGTTTGGTAATCTCGTATTTTATTCGGTAGCCTCCGGGGGTATCTGGAATGTACTCAACTGTCCCCGGAGTCTCACGCCGCTGCAGGGCCTCAGACAAAGCTTTGTGGGCTGCAATGTAAGCATAAGGTTTTGCTTCACTGGCAGAAGCGACAGACATTTCGTGAATGCGCCAGTGATATAAAACCTTTGGAATGTGGCCTATTGCGGTGGTAAGTTCTGTAGCCCTCAGCAACAGGTCATAGTCCTGGCTGCCTTCAAAGCCTTCTCTGAAACCGTTTATCTTGTCAACTAACGATTTTCTCATCACAACCACATGCCCCATGTAATTTCTGGAAAGCAGGTTGTCGGGAGCCCAATTGGGCTTGAAATGTGGTGATGAGTACAGGCCCTTATCGTCTATTTTATCCTCGTCGGAATAGATGATGTCGTCTGGCGTTTTATTGATATGTTTTACAAATTCGAACAGGCAGTTGGGAGTCAGAAGGTCGTCATGATCCATGAATACAATATATTCCCCTGTTGCTAATGTAAGAGCAGAATTAGAACAGGCAGAGATATGGCCGTTGGTAGTCCTTAAAACAATTTTTATCCGCTTGTCTTTCTGTGCATATGTATTAAGGATGTTTTGTATTTCAGGATTTGGGGAACGGTCATCTGCAAGGCAAAGTTCCCAGTTGGAGTAAAGCTGCCCAATAACCGAATCAATGGCTTGTTTTAAATAGTGTACCGGTGGGTTATAAACGGGTACCACGATACTGAAAAGTGGTTGGTGTTTGATGGATTTAATGCCATTATTGTATTGCGCTTGCAATATGCTGGGGTTCTGGCGATCCTTAATCCATTGATTATAAATATTTTGGTCAAATTTATCGGAACTGAGCAGTATCCTGTTTATTTTTTCCCGTGCCAACCTTATACCTGGTTTTGAAAATAAGAACTTTACAAAACCAATTAAATTTTGTGCTTTAGTGTTTTCGGGTGATCCAATCTTATTAATAAACTTGATGGTACGCTTTATCAATCCCACAATTTGAATTTTACACTTAAAATAAATTTTTATACTGTTCGCAAATTACCTTCGCTTCGCCCCTGTGGCTGATCACTCCATTTTCCAGCAATATCGCTGTGTCACAAATCCTCATTACGTCATCCGGAAAATGGGAAACAAATAAAATGGTTTTCCCTTCTTCCTTTACCTGGTATATTTTTTTCATGCACTTGGTCTGAAAGCCCTGGTCGCCGACAGCAAGTACTTCGTCGATGATCAGTATATCAGCATCGTTTGCAACAGATATAGAAAAAGCGAGCCGTGCGAGCATGCCGGAAGAATATCTTTTTGCCGGCATCCGCAAAACGTCGTCGCTCAGTTCAGAAAAATCAATAATACTTTGAATAGCATCTTCGCTCTTACGCGCCTTACCATATAACGAGAGCAGGAGGTTCATGTTCTCGTAACCACTCAGCTCCAACTCAAGCCCTGCGCCAATGGCAAGGATAGGAGCGAAGGAGCCGTTGATCGTCATCACCCCTTCCTGAGGTTTGATAAGGCCTGCGATGGTACGTAATAACGTACTTTTCCCGGACCCGTTCCTGCCGAGTATGCCCATACATTCCCCGCGCTTAACTTCAAAAGAAATGTTTTTGAGAATAGTTTTATTACTGAAAGGGTTTTTCCGGTTGGTGATCAGGTCTTTAATGGAATGAATACCCATATTATTCTGCCAGAAACTAACAGAAACATTGTCGAATGATATGAGTGTGTTATTGTTCATTAAAAATCAGATAGAGGAAATAAACTGGTTTTTCAATTTGTTGAAAATCAAAAAACCCAAACTAAAACTAATGACTGCAATGATAACACAATGTAGCCACAAAGCCGCTGAGGGAAAAGTGGTATCGTGAATTATTATCCTCCCGAGTTTGATGTAATAATAGATAGGATTGAATTTTACAATGAAACCGTAATGCTTTGTAATCAGTGCCTCAGGGTAGGCAATTGGCGTAAGGTAAAACAAGGCAGGCTGAACTGTGGTCCATAAAATACCTACATCCCTGAAAAATACATTTAATGAGCTGAGGATAAGCGTAATACCCAGAGTGAAGAAACTAAAAAGGACAGCGGCAGGGAGAATAAGAAATAGTTTCCAGGAATACACAATGCCGCACCAGTTCATAGCTACCATGAAGACTACGATGGTCAGCATAAAATTGAACAGCTCGCTGAGTATTTCAGAAAGTGGAAAGAAGACAATAGGTACGTTCAGTGATTTGATGATTCCGGCGGAACTGATGATGCTTGCAATGGACTGATTGGTAACGTTGGCAAAAAAGAACCAGAAAATAAGCCCGGAGGTAGCATACAACACATAATTGTCTATGTTGGACACTTGGCTGAAAACAACAATAAGTATGAGCAAGTACAGCAGCGGTTTAAAAAAACCCCATAGGAAACCAACGGCCGAATTTTTGTACCTTAAAATAACATTACGCTTACTTAATGCATATATGCGTGTGATATTTTGCACGTTGATTTTTTTGTTGATATTTTACAGCCGGAAACAATAGTACAGCCGCTAAAATTAAATGAAATTATTTGTAAACGCCCGCTTTCTTACTCAACCGATTTCGGGGGTGCAAAGGTACGGAATAGAATGTAGCCTGCAAATTAAAAAGTTATATCCTGAAACTGTCTTTCTGGCCCCACGTAACATCCTTCATCACGAGTTGGCGAAGGAGTTGAATGTCGTTGTAACGGGACGGAAAACAGGCCACCTTTGGGAGCAACTTGATTTATATTATTACATGCTTAAGCAGGGTGACGCGCCATTGCTAAGTTTAGCTAATACCGCTCCTATGTTCTATCAACATAACTTTGTTACCATACATGATCTTGCCTTTTTTCATCATCCCGAATGGAATTCGAAGGGGTTTTCTATGTGGTACAATGTTTTGGTGCCAAGGCTTGCGCAAGTGAGCAGACACATTTTTACAGTAAGTAATACCGTCAAAAATGAGATCGTACAAAATTATAAGATCGCTCCATCAAAGATTTCGGTAACATATAATGGCATATCATCGGTTGCGCAGCGATTAGCCGGACCAGATATGGAAAAAGAAAAGATAATCCTTTCCGTTGGTACTTTTAATGTCCGGAAGAATCAGCAAAACCTGGTGAAGGCATTTATTGAAAGTGGATTGCAGAACGAATACGAACTGGTACTGATTGGCGATGTTAACAAGGTTTTCAGTGCTACGGGGCTTGATGCGGACACAATGCAACAGCAAAGAGTTCGGGTGCTAACTGGCATTGCCGATTCGGAACTTATTAGTTTTTATCAAACGGCCGAAATAGTAGTGTCGTTATCTACTTATGAAGGGTTCGGCATACCCTTGCTGGAGGGGTTGTACTTTGGGTGTAAAATATTATGTTCCGATATCCCTGTTTACCGGGAATTGTATGAAGGTTATGCATCATTTTGCGACCCGATCAGTGTTTCTTCAATTGTTCAGGAATTGAAAAAGGCAACAGAAGGAGATAAAGTTGTGGAAAGGGAAAAAGTTAATTTGTTACTGGAAAGATTCAATTATGAACGAAGTGCCCGAACGATAATTGAAAAAGTGAGTTCTTTGTGTTCTGGCTCTCGCAAAGGTAAGTAGAATGAAGGGTTCGGAGCAGGCAAGCGATGTGTTTGGTATTTTACGCAAAGGGTGGGGGGGGAATGCAATTGACAAAAATAGGAGTGCAAAAAGGTGTAGCACACTTTAAAGAGTGCCAAATCTTCTTAAGAAATTCAATATTTAATAGTTAGAATGAAGCTGGCTTTTGTACATGATTGGTTTAGGGCGAATGGGGGAGCTGAAAAGGTGGCCGGTGAGATTCTGACCGTTTATGAGCGTGAGGATGTCACTGTATATACCTTATTCAACAAATTTACACCTGGTGATAAAGCTGAGATACTTAAGGACCATGTTGTTAAAACATCGCTTTTGCAACGGGTGCCGTTTATTTCAAAAATCTATCGGTATTTGTTGCCGTTTATGCCATGGCTCATGAAGCGGTTTGCCCTGAAAGGGTATGACCTAATTTTGTCGACCTCCCATGCTGTTGCAAAGGGTATAGGTGCAGACCCGGCAATATTGAATATATGCTATTGCCATTCACCTATGCGCTATGTATGGGATATGTATGACGATTACGTTGAGCACCATGCGGTTGGGCGTATTTTCCTTTATAAGTGGTTCATACATTACATCAGAAAGTGGGACTTGAAGACCGCAGCCAACGTTCACTATTTTATTTCTAATTCGGAGCATGTGAAACTGCGAATAAAGAACAGCTATGGGCGAGATTCGAGGGTTATTTATCCACCGGTGCGGATCGGGAAATTTAGCCTGTATGAAGGTCCCCGAAAAGACTACTATTTGTGCCTGGGGCGTTTTGTGCCTTATAAAAAAATTGATATGATCGTGCGGGCATTTCAGCAGATGCCTGATAAAAAACTGGTGCTGATAGGGGAGGGGTATGGATCAAAACAATTTACAGAGTTGCTTAAAACCGCCCCCAATATAGAGTGGTTGGGATATAAGAAGGACGAGGAGATGATCGGCTACATTCAGGAGGCACGGGCCTGTATTTTCGCAGCGAAGGAGGATTTTGGTATCATGTGTGTGGAAGTTCAGGCTTGTGGTACACCTGTGCTGGCATTAGATTATGGCGGCTACCGTGAGACAGTTCAAGACAATGTGTCCGGTTATCTGTTCCCAAACCAGGACGAACAAAGTGTAATAGAAGCTGTCGGAAAGTTTGAACGCGCGCCACTTACTGATTCAAATGCCATCAGGGCAAATTCCCTTCGTTTTTCCGACGAGCGTTTCAGGAAGGAGCTGAAGGATTATGTTGATGAATGTTATGGCGAGTTTTATGGGAAGGATAAAAAAAAGCAATAGTTAGAGTTAACGAAAATAATAGAGGAGATCTTGTCTGAGTTGCTCTAATGGCCCTCAATCAGGTAGACGCGCGTACATAAGTAAATTATGTAGATCATGAAGGAAGCTAATGGAGCCCAAGAATGGTCGAAATTGGGCTTTTGTGGGCTCTATTTTG
>CANCOG010000281.1 GCA_947379685.1 Flavipsychrobacter stenotrophus
CCCGAAAATGTGGGTAGCCCTTGCATCAACAGACATCAACAGAATACCCACTGTGGCCAGAAGGCCGGCCAAGAAGCCTGATAAGATTTTTTTCATAAATTTTGCAGTAAAAATGGATAAATAGTTAATCATTTAATTGTTTTCTGAACCTGGCAAATAAGTTTAATTTACAATACAACCTGAAAAAACACTACCATGATAGACAACCTTTGGGTAAACAAGGTTGGTTTTTCACAATAAAATGCAAAAAAATGGCAAAAAAATAGGTAAAAATACCTAAAATTAAAACGGTGACGCAATATATAACCTTTTATTCAAAATCTAAAACGTATTTTCTACAGTTTGGGGAGAATTAATTATTTTAATGTGAAAGAATTTAAAAACATGGTGGAAATTAAACATGCATGTAATAGTATTTTCAATTTTTATAATGAAGGTTTTGGTTATTTAGACGCCGTTTTTTGGGGATTCATTTGAGCGGCGGTTTGGTTTGACAATTTTGTGACAAAGATCTTTTTTGGGGGGAGGGATTTTGTTCCCGGTTACCTATTGTTCAACCACTTTGGGGTAGGTATTTATCGCTTTTCTACCGCCTCCACGATGGCTATCGGGATCACCGGCGGCTATTATTGTTTTAGCCCTTCGGGCTAATGGATTGGAACTTGCAACATGCAGCAACTCACTTAATATTAACCTTACTGCCGGCCTTAACGTACTTCCTCCCATTGAATTTATAGGTATGCAATATATTGAATCTACACGTGTCCATTTTGACATTACTATTCGCCTGATCGGGGGCATTGGCTGGCTTAGGTGGTTCGTGGAATTTTTCAAAAGAACCTTTTATGCGTACTGACAGGGGCGCAAATTTCTCACCTGGGTTTCGGGAATTCTCCAGCGACTCGTCCTCAGCGAAACTGACAATATCTTCCCGCTCTTCCTTCCGTTTTTTTAGCACTAACCTGAACTGGTTATTGACTAATGCAAACACAATTATATCACCAAAATACAGTCCTCCCGACCCTCCGTATAGGTAGTGCAGGTAGCATCCATAATTATTCTTGCCCAACTTCACCAGATGCAGATCCGGCATATGCTGGAATTGACCGTAACAACCAAGGGCAGGGTTAAAGGATTTCAATACCCACCTGCCACGCTCAAGCCTATACCAGGCAAGCCCAAGAGTAACACAAACTTCGTGTCCGCAAAACATACAATTGGTGCAGCAACCGTCGTGTGTACTTATAGCAAAGTAGATGTTTTTGAATCCACTGTCATCTGTAAAAACCAGCGTGTCCTTCGGTTCGCTTACATTTCCATCTTTATAGGGAAATACTGCACCAACCTGTCCCCAACCATCCAGGAACGTTTTCCTAGGCATAGAGTTATTGATCCATATGTCCAGATCCATCTTGTCGGCCTCGTCATATTCCTTGTTGGGAAAATGCGCACAATTGCCGGGTATCAATTGCTGCAATGCCTTTGCCGGAACGAAGGGATCGGGCAACGACTGCCCTACCCGCCCAAAGGAGGTAACCAATGTCGGAACCATATAAATATACTGATCTATATTTACTGGCTTTAGTGGTTTGTGATTGGCTTTATGGAGGGCGTTTTTCTTAGTTTGCGCTAAAGCCAACATGGGCATCAATGCAAAACAAACTAAAACAAACTTAATGCAAGCATCCCGAAAAGTAAAGGGCATAGTTACCATAAACAGCCTCATTTAACTAAAATTGGAAATACTGCAATCATCCCGCTACTTTCCCGGATTGTACTCTACACCCATGTTATAGAATAAAAATGCCCATTTGTCTGCTTGCTCGGCAATCAGCATATCGGTTGGCTTTCCTGCTCCATGGCCAGCCTTTGTTTCAATTCGGATCAGGACCGGGTTCTCGCACTTCTGTGCCGCCTGCAACGAGGCAGCGAATTTGAAAGAGTGCGCAGGTACTACCCTATCGTCATGATCGCCGGTGAGTACCAGGGTTGCCGGGTAGCAAGTTCCTGATTTCACATTATGGACAGGCGAATATTTATGGAGGTAGTCGAACATTTCCTTGCTGTCTTCGGCAGTGCCATAATCGTAAGCCCAACCTGCACCTGCAGTAAACTTATTATAACGCAACATATCCAACACTCCAACCGCAGGGAAACAAACCTGGAAGAGATCGGGTCTTTGTGTCATACATGCCCCTACAAGTAACCCTCCGTTGGAACCACCTGAAATTGCCAGGTATTCTTTAGATGTGTATTTTTCATTGATGAGGAATTGAGCGGCAGCGATAAAGTCATTGAACACATTCTGTTTGTTCATCTTGGTACCTGCATTGTGCCAGGCATCGCCATACTCACCACCACCGCGCAGGTTTGCCACGCAGTATATTCCGCCATTTTCCATGAACACGACATTACTCACACTAAAGGATGGCGTCAGGCTGATGTTGAAACCACCGTAGCCATACAACATAGTTGGATTTTTGCCGTCCATCTTTAAACCCTTTTTGTGGGTGATGATCATGGGCACCTTTGTACCATCAGCCGAAGTGTAAAATACTTGCTTGCTCTCGTAACCAGCCGGGTCGAATTTTACATTAGACTCTTTGTAGAAGTATGACTTTCCGGTGGCGATATCATATTTAAAAATAGTAGGAGGATAAATGTAGGAGGTATATGTATAATAAGTTGCCATTTCATCGATCTTACCACCAAAGCCACTGGCGGTTCCTAAGCCAGGCAACAAAATCGCATGCTCCTTTACGCCTTCCACCGTGTACTGTATCACTTCTGTAACTGCATCCTTCAGGTAATGAGCAAAGAACTTATGACCGCAGGCAGAAACACTTAACGGGAACTTAGTTTCAGGTATAATGTCATGCCAACTAACCACTTCTGGGTTTTGGGCATCTGCAATTACCAGCCTGTGGTTAGGTGCGCCGAGGTTTGTTTCTATATATAAGATATCGTTTTCTTCAAAAACGACATTGTGTTCGTTATCAAAACCCGTAATAATTGGTTTTATAGGTGCATTCGGCACCGAAAGGTCCTGAATATACAATTCGTTACCATAAGTGGCATTGGCCGCAGAAATAATCAGATACTTCTGATCTTCTGTTACACTGGCACCAATGTACCTGCGCTGCATTTTCTCGCCACCGAATATGAGCTTGTCTTCGCTCTGTGGTGTGCCTTTTTTGTGATAGTACAATTTATGCACCTGCGTCATTTCCGAAAGTTCGCTGCCCTTGGGCTTGTCGTAACTGCTATAGTAGAAACCATCATTACGTAACCAGGAAAGCCCGCTGAATTTTACGTCGTGCAGGGTATCTTCCAGCAGTTTCATAGTTTTAGTGTCCATAATGAATACCGTTCTCCAGTCTGACCCGCCTTCCGAGATCTGGTAGGCAGCATAAGAACCATCTTTTGTGAACTCTATCCCCTGCAGGGAGGTGGTACCATCGGAAGAAAATTTATTGGGATCAAGAAATACATGCGCCTTCTCTTCATCTTTTTCGCGATACAGTACATACTGGTTTTGAAGGCCGTTGTTCTTATAATAATAGGTAAAGGCACCTTCTTTAAATGGCGCAGTAAATTTTTCGTAATTCCAGAGTTCCTTCAGGCGGGCCTTGATGTCCTTTCTGTATGTAATGCGATTGAGGAAGGTGTTGGTAACGCTGTTTTCCTGTTCAACCCATTGTTTTGTACTGTCGGACCGGTCGTCTTCCAGCCAGCGATAAGGGTCGCTTACGGCTGTTCCGAAATAATTATCTGTTTGTGGTCCCTGTTGTGTAACAGGATATTGAAGGGGTGGAAATTTATGCTGAGCGTTCGCTGTCATAACGGTTATTAATAAAGTAGCACTGATTGCTGTTATTTTCATTATCAGATTTTTAAATTGGTCTTATTCCGATTTCAGGCACAAAATAAGCGGTTTTTTGTAAGAGTACTATTTCTGTATGCAACAAACGGTTCCTGCCTGGTAATTATGATGCCGCCAATAGAATAAATTCTACTTTAAATCGTCCTTAACATAAAGAACGAAGAAAAAAACACAATATACCAATAGGCCTACCACCGTAACATTTACCCAGCCAGTAAAATCGGTATATTGTAATTGCTCAACTCAGCAATTATTCCTAATTTTATTTTCATAATAGTTCTCTATGAAATACCTGTCCTATTCGCTCAAATCGATTTTCTGCCTTTTTGTATCGGGCGTAATTCTTTTGAATACAGGCTGTAACCGTGAAAAGCAAATGGTACAACCCGTTACCACCGGATCTCACCACCTCGCCGGAACCTATACCTGGAGGGTAACCCGTCAGGATAGAAGCGACCATGGGATAGTAATGGGCACTAGCGCACTACCTGATACCGTTTTTTCTATAAATACGCTTAGCGACTCGTCAATTAATGTACTGGGCAATATTCTGATATTTCGCGACGATCATTTTTCCAAATCGATCATCATGCCCGGATCCTATGCCACTACATACACCTTAACATATTCCTCAGACTCGATATTTTTCAGCTATGAATACGGCTCAGGTGCGTTCATGGTGACCAACATCTCGTACCACGCTGCCCGTAATTAGTGCGTACATATTTGAACACCCAACAAGAACCACATTTCAAAAAGAAACCTTTTTCCGCTCTATACCAGTATTGCCTACATTAGCAAGCCCTTCATATTTTCTTGGAGGCAAATCACATAGCTAATTTTTCAATTACCCCTCACCGATAACTTTATTATCCCATCACCGGACTTACCCATCCCATAATTTATTGAACTGTACCCACGCATTTCAGCTGATATTCTTAATTTTATTCTCATAACTTTTTTCTATGAAACACCTAACCTCCAGGCACAACTCGATTTTGAACATCTTTATAACGTGCGTAGTTTCCCTGGGTACCGGATGTACCCGCGATAAGCAAACGGTCCAGCCTGCGACTGCAGGGTCTCACCACCTCGCCGGAACGTACGTCTGGAAGGTAACCCAACAGGATAGAGACGAGATGGCGATTTGGGTAGGCACCTATACACTTAACGATACAGTTTTTTCTATTACAACGCTCAATGACACTACAATAAATGTGCTGGGTGCCCGGCTATTTTATCGCAATAATCGCTTTACCAGTGGAGGAAGTAACATAATCCTTGCAGGTGCAGCAGTCCCATCTACTTACAAGTTGTCCTATACAAGTGATTCGATATTTTTTACCCATCAGTTTTCACCCGACAGTGTGATGATAAGGTACATGTCGTACCACGCAGCCCGCAATTGACTATTCAATTATAATAAAGCATTAAAAATACTTCCCCCGGTTCAGTAGTGCACAAACACAACTAAGACAACTTATTAACATTTCAGGACAACCATGTTGGGTACATTGGCTTTATATTTGCAGTGTACCATTAAAACTGGAAGACTGCCCTGAAACGGTTCCTGAAAATATTACGTAACACCATACTTATACTGCTGGGCATTATAGGGTTGGCGGTAGTATTGGTGAACACGACTCCGGTTCAAAATTATCTGGCACAACAGGCTACTAAGTGGTTGTCAAAAAAATTAAATACAAAGGTTGTTGTACAGCATGTGCGTATTGATTTTCTAAACCACATCAACCTTCAGGGCCTTTATATAGAAGATAAAGCGCATGACACATTATTGTACGCAGGCGTTGCATCAATAAAAGCTACAGACTGGATCTTCTCAAAAGGCAAGCCCACACTCCACTACCTGGAATTAAAAAACGCATATTCCCACCTGTACCGGACACGGGCATCGAACGAATGGAATTATGATTTTATCGGGAATGCGTTTGGGACTTCAAGCAAACCAAAAACGGGGACTGACACCAGTAAAATAGAACTGGACCTGAACAAGATATCATTGGTGAATGTCCGGTTTCATATGGACGATAACTGGGGTGGAGAGGATATAGACATCGACATTGGTGATCTCCAGGTAAAAGGAAAGGCCGTGAGCGGGCATAAAAAACTGATAGATATTGATGATATTTCCGTCGTTAACACACTGGTGGCCATGAAGGAGTACAAGGGAGGCAAGCCACCCAGAAACCCTGCCCTGGACACCATTGACCGGACTCCTTTTAACCCCGATAACTGGGGAGTAATTATAAATACCCTATCGCTTAAATGCACCGGGTTCAACCTCACGATGGATGACAAGGTGCCGGTGGCTGATTTGTTTGATGAAAACCACCTGATCATTAAGGAGATTAACACCTCAATAAAGAACATAAGCATTGTTGGTGATACCATTAGGGGCGAAACCTTACACCTGTATGCCCATGAGCGCTGCGGCATTATTATTAAAGATATGCACAGCAAGATCAGCGTTTCGCCGGTGGCGTGCATATGCGACAAACTATATATGGAGCTTAACCATAGTAAAATTCATGATTACTATGCGATGCACTACAAGCGCTTCCCGAACTTCCTGAGTTATATTGATAGTGTGGTAATGGTGGGGCACCTCAATAATTCGAGTATAGACACACGTGACATTGCTTTTTTCGCACCTGAGATGAAGGCGCTACCCGCTATCCTGCAAGTTAGCGGCGATGGAAAGGGGACGGTTGCCAACCTGTCCGGCAAGCACCTGGTTGTATCAGATGGCAATTCTGTGCTCAAAGGGAACCTTACCATGAAGGGGTTGCCGAATATCT
>CANCOG010000282.1 GCA_947379685.1 Flavipsychrobacter stenotrophus
TGTTTTGCTTTACCTTCTTCGTCAACACCGTCTTCCTTGAATTCGGTCTTGGTGCCGAACTTAACTGGCACTGGCAGGAACTTGCAGTATTTATCTAAAATACCCTGCAACTTCCACTTGTCCAGGAATTCTTCGCTTTCCGAATTCAGGTACAGGATAATGTCGGTACCACGGGTTGCGCGGTCGCCAGCTGAAATTTCAAATTCAGTGCTGCCATCACATACCCAACGGGCAGGTGCGGCGCCATCCTGGTAAGAAAGCGTATTGATCTCTACCTTTTCAGCAACCATGAATGCTGAATAAAAGCCTAAACCAAATTTACCGATCAGTTCGTTGGCATCCTTTGCATCCTTGAATTTTTCAAGGAATTCAGTTGCTCCTGAGAATGCAATCTGGTTGATGTATTTCTTAATTTCTTCGGCTGTCATTCCCAGTCCATTATCACTAATGGTAATGGTCTTTTTGTCAGCATCGAAAGCCACTTCTACCCTGCCTTCTCCAACTTCGCCACTGTACTGGCCAAGCGCGCCCAGCCTGTTGAGTTTCTGAACGGCATCAACGGCGTTGCTTACCAGTTCGCGTAAAAAAATCTCGTTGTCAGAGTATAAGAACTTCTTAATGATCGGAAATATATTTTCCGTGTGAATGGATATGGTTCCTTTTTCCTGCATGGATTCTAGTTTTTTACAACCTGCATCAATTGGTGTTCCAAAGTTTTTTATTTGCCAAAATGGCAGAATAAGGTTGGTTAAAAATTAAGGTAGTAACAAGATTGTCGTTTTAGGAAGGGGATGTGAGTGTTGAGTGTATTAGAAGGGAATTCGGATATGGA
Organism: Flavipsychrobacter stenotrophus; assembly: GCA_947379685.1. Lineage (GTDB taxonomy): Bacteria > Bacteroidota > Bacteroidia > Chitinophagales > Chitinophagaceae > Flavipsychrobacter > Flavipsychrobacter stenotropha_B. The sequence continues at coordinate 833 of CANCOG010000282.1, forward strand.
TTTTACGGACAAGTTGAGGTGTAGTTGACGGGCGTTGCAAACGCCCAGCCGTGGCATCCGCGTTGCAAACGCGGACGAGTGGAAGTTATGCTAGATGATACTGTATTACGCCCTTACAGGGCTTGCATAATTTCGAATATATCTATCACAGGGCTTCACCTTGTGCTAGTTTACTTCGGCCCTACAGGCCTGAAAAACTATTTATTTAAAAATGTTGGCTTGAAGGCCGGGGCTATTGGATGGTTGAAATCTACTTTTAAAATAGTGCAGGATAGATCCGATTGGTCAGGATCAGAATTGAAAAAGCGACCAAGTAAAAAATAAGTTTTTACCTGGTCGCTTCGTAACTTTCAATCTCTGTGAGGATTCTTTTCAGCGCCCTCGCTGAGGCTGTTTTAATAAATTGCTATCGATTCGTTAGAACTAAGCGTTTGTTTCTTCAGTTGAAGTTTCTTCTGAAGAAGAAGCTTCAGGTGCTGCAGTTTCTTCAGGAGCAACTGCTGCTGCAACCGGTGCAGGAGTAGTTTCAGTAGCTTTCTGAGCACTACCACCACCACGACGACTGCGGCGAGTTTTCTTGGCTGCGGCTGCTTCTGCATCCTTACCATAGATTTCGTTGAAATCAACCAACTCAATCATAGCCATATCAGCAGCATCACCGGCACGGCGAGGCAACTTAATGATACGTGTATAACCACCTGGACGATCAGCAACTTTATCGCTGATAACACCGAACAATTCTTTAATAGACTCCTTATCCTGCAGGTAGCTGAAAACGATACGACGATTGTGCATGTTATCAGTCTTGCAACGTGTAATGATTGGCTCAGCAAATACACGCAATGCCTTAGCTTTAGCTAAAGTAGTGGTGATACGCTTGTGCTCGATCAACTGGCTGGTAAGGTTACAAAGCAGGGCACTCCTGTGTGAGGCAGTGCGGCTTAAATTCTTGATTTTGTCTCCGTGACGCATGACATTTTGTTTTGTTTACCTCATACCGTGTCAGGAATTATGAGATAGATATAAAAATAAAAAGTAAAAACTTAAAAGTAAATAGTAGAAAGTCGAGAGTAGATAGTCGAGAGTAAGTAGTAGAAAGTAAAAGGGTGAATTTCAAATTAAAAAGTAAACACCCGAAAATTAAAAACACCTTTCATAACTAAGTAAACCCACTAAAAAAGAAAAAAGTAAAAAACTAAAAACAGGTGCTTTTAATTTTTTACTTTTTACTTTTAATTTCTATAGGTCTTCTCCCCTGCGGAATTTATTAATGTCCATTCCGAAATGCAAGCCACGTTCGTGAAGAACCTGCTCAATTTCAGAAAGTGATTTCTGACCGAAGTTACGGAACTTCATCAGTTCTTCCTGTGTGTACTGAACCAGTTCGCTCAGAGAATTGATCTTAGCTGCTTTCAGGCAATTAAATGCACGGACAGAAAGTTCAAGATCTTCAAGCGGTGTGTTCAATACTTTACGAACCAGCAATGTTTCTTCATCAACGATGCTTTCTTTTTCTTCCTTACGGGTATCCAGAGAAATGTTCTCGTCAGTGATGATCATCAGGTGCTGAATGAGGATACGTGATGCATCCTTAACAGCTTCTTCAGGATGAATGGTACCATCGGTAACCACTTCCATAACCAGTTTTTCGAAGTCTGTGCGCTGTTCAACGCGGGTATTCTCAATGGTGTATTTTACGTTCTTGATCGGGGTATAGATAGAATCAATTGCGATAAAACCAAGAGGAGCGTCTAAAGGGCGGTTTTCTTCACTAGGTACATAACCACGGCCTTTGCCAATGTGCATCTCGATCTGGAAACTAGTACCAGGGTGCAGATTGCAAATAACCAGATCGGGGTTCATAACCTGGAAATTAGGTAATGCTTCACCAATCATACGGGCTGTAAATACTTCACTACCCTTTATATTCAAATCAATTTTTTCAGATGTGAAGTCAGAGAATTCACCAACTGCTTTAAGGCGAACCTGTTTCAGCTGAAGGATAATTTCAGTAACATCTTCCAGTACACCCTTGATAGTTGCGAACTCGTGGTCAGCACCAGGGATCCTGATGGCAGTAATTGCGTAACCTTCCAATGAGGAAAGCAACACCCTGCGCAATGCGTTACCAATGGTAACACCATAACCTGGTTCAAGTGGACGGAATTCAAACTGTGCTTCAAACTCCGTAGTTTTCTGAAGTGTTATCTTATCCGGCTTCTGAAAATTCAATATGGCCATATTGATTTATAATTTTTTGTTTGATTAACTTTTAAATAAGCATCGGTATTATTACTCTTAAAATGCAAACCGGTGAACTGGTTATTCTTTTGTTGTGCAATGCTACCCTACGCTCAATTTGCAAAAATACTTGCCTGAGGCAAAAAGCAATATTTTCAGTAGCAGTGCTACTGAAAATGATTACTTGGAGTACAATTCCACAATCAGCTGTTCCTTGATGTTCTCAGGAACTGATTCGCGCTCAGGGTGTGCAATGTACGTGCCCTTCATATCTTTTTCGTTCCACTCCACCCAGTTGATCTTAGGGTTTTTGCCACGGATAAAGCTCAATACAGTAATATTAACCTTGCTCTTTGGTTTCAGTTCGATAACATCACCTGGTTTCAGGGTATAAGATGGAATGTTTACCACTTCACCGTTAACCATGATGTGCCTGTGCGATACCAGCTGACGTGCCGCAGGACGAGTAGGACAGATACCGAGACGGTAAACTGTATTGTCGAGACGAGCTTCGAGCAACTTGATCAAGTTCTCACCGGTTGCACCTTTCAAACGTGCTGCTTCTACGTATGTATTAGCGAATTGTTTTTCCAGAAGGCCGTAAGTGTATTTTGCCTTTTGTTTTTCTTTCAGCTGAACGGAATACTCACTAGCTGTTTTGCGCTTGCGTGTACCACCGTGTTGTCCCGGAGGGTTGCTGTTTTTCTGAAGACTTTTGCCTGACCCAAGGATTGGCTCCCCGAATATGCGGCAGATTCTGTTTTTTGGTCCTGTGTAACGTGCCATTGCGATTTTTGTTTAGCTGTCCCGTCTCATTTAAAAATCGTAAAACCCGATCCGAGACAGCATTAATTGTTTTAAAAAAATGAAAAGAAAAAATGAACTGTATTAATTGCAAACTGCCAACAGTGACCTGTTGACAGTATACTATATCTTTTATGTTATACCCTACGTTTTTTAGGTGGGCGGCAACCGTTGTGCGGAAGCGGCGTAACGTCCTTGATAGACACTACTTCAATACCTGAATTGTTCAATGCCCTGATAGCACCTTCACGGCCTGATCCTGGTCCTTTTACAAAAACGTCGGCTTTTTTCATGCCTGCGTCAGTTGCAACTTTTGCACAATCCTGAGCTGCAGTTTGCGCTGCATATGGAGTGTTTTTCTTAGAGCCACGGAAGCCCATTTTACCAGCTGATGACCAGGAAATAACCTGACCACTCTTGTTGGTGATACTAATGATGATATTGTTGAACGTAGCACTTACGTGTACGTCGCCATGTACATCAACTTTAACGATTCGCTTTTTCGCGACGGTTTTTGCAGAAGCCTGCTGAACTTTAGCCATTTCGGTCTGAAACTTAAGAGGTAATCAATTAACAAATGAACCGGCTTGTGCCAGTTTCGTACCACTCCTACCCTGCACAGCCAGCAGTATCCGGCAGTGGTACTAAAATTATTTCTTGGCTGCTTTCTTCTTACCAGCAACAGTTTTGCGCTTACCTTTACGGGTACGGCTGTTGGTACGTGTGCGCTGACCACGTAAAGGCAAGCCCTTACGGTGACGTACACCACGATAACAAGCAATATCCATGAGGCGTTTGATGTTCATTTGCACTTCAGAGCGCAACTGACCTTCAACCTTGAACTCACTGTTAATGATATTACGGATTGCGGTTTGTTCCTCATCATTCCATTCAGCAGCCTTTTTGTCATAATGGATACTTGCTTTATCCAGAATGTACTGGGCAGTGCTGCGGCCAATGCCGTAAATGTAAGTGAGCGCTATCTCACCACGTTTATTCTTCGGAAGATCTATACCAGCTATACGAGCCATGTAAAAATTACAAATTAAAAATTAAAAATTAGATTCTATCCCTGCCTTTGTTTAAAACGAGGATTCTTTTTGTTAATGATGTATAATCTGCCCTTACGGCGCACGATCTTACAATCTTCGCTGCGTTTTTTAATGGATGCTCTTACTCTCATAAAAAATAAAAATTAATGGTTTTAAAAATCAAAAAAGGACTTACCTACTTGTAACGGTAGATAATCCTGCCACGGCTTAAATCATATGGACTCATTTCGACACCAACCTTATCACCTGGCAGAATCCGAATGTAGTGCATGCGCATCTTGCCCGAAATGGTGGCAAGAATTTCATGCCCATTCTCTAACCTTACGCGGAACATCGCATTAGATAATGCTTCAATAATCGTTCCGTCTTGTTTAATGAGAGACTGCTTAGCCATATTTTTTAAAGGAATGCAAAAGTAGGAAAAAGTTTTCAATAAACCGCAAAAAAAATAATTACGGCATGTTTTAACAAATATTATGCCAGAAATGACCTAAAACAGGCCCTCTTTTGCACAAGGTGGGCAAAAATAGTCTTTTCCGGCTGGTTAAAATCATTAGTTTGAGAAATATTAGGGGGAATTGGAAATTAGGTTCTTTGATGAGGGGGTGGATAGTTAGATCCGGCAAGCTGGCCTTGCACCAGAATCAGTTTTTCGATGTTTTAATGTTATTGTAGTTGTTATTGCTTCGGAAGCAAATGCTTCCCGGATTTTGGGTCTAAGGATATCCTTAGACCAGTGAAGGTTGAAGACTAAGGAAGGGCAAGCAGATAGTTATCAAATAAATTGCTTATTTCAAAAAACAATTCTTAGCTTTGGTAACGTCTAAAATAGGAAAATTGGTAATTGTATATTCTAATGGCAGGTCACTATGCTGGCAGTACCATAAATTATTCGTAGTGAAGATAGTTTTATTTATTCTTATTTTCTTGTTTCCCGCTGTCACCAAGGCTCAAGGTTTGATAACTACGATTGCGGGTAATGGGTACCCGCATGACACAGGAGATGGTGGTGCAGCTACAGCAGCAGCGATCTGCCGTTCGAATTGTTCATCATTTGATAAAAACGGGAATTTTTATATTGCTGAAAGATTTTGCAACACCATTAGAAAAATAAATTCAGCGGGTATAATCAGCCATTTTGCAGGAACGGGAACCGCTGGTTACTCGGGAGACGGTGGCCCTGCGACTTCCGCTAAATTAAATGATCCTTGGGGATTGGCCATTGATGATTCAAACAACTTATTTATTGCCGAGATAAGTGGTAGCCGAATTAGAAAAATCAATGTTACTACAGGTATAATAACGACAATTGCGGGGAATGGTTATTTAGTTGACTCAGGTGATGGTGGTTATGCAACATCTTCGTCAATTGCTTATCCGTTTGATATTTGTTTTGACGAGAACCAAAATTTGTATGTCTCAAATTCTTGTTTAGTTAGAAAAATTGATGCTACGACGCAAATAATCCATACTGTTGCCGGCTATGGCACCTCACCTGGCTATAGCGGTGATGGAGGGCTCGCAACAGCCGCAAAATTGAATACACCTTATGGAATCTGCGTTGACTCTAATGACAATTTGTATATAGCAGACTACGGAAATAGTAGAATACGGAAAGTAAACGGAACGACTGGGATAATTAATACGATTGCAGGAGACGGAGTCGCTGCGTTTAATGGCGATAGTATTACGGCCATGTCAGCAAGGCTAGCTGCTTTCGACTTGAACTTTGACCGACTCGGC
>CANCOG010000283.1 GCA_947379685.1 Flavipsychrobacter stenotrophus
CTTATTACTGCTTATGGCGATATTGACCTTGCTGTCCGGTCGCTCAAGGAAGGTGCTGCTGACTTTGTTATAAAACCATGGAGCAATGCCCGCTTGCTCGAGACAATGGAAGAGGCCATAAGAAAGAAGGGAGATAAAACAGCGAAGAAAAACCAGAAGGAAAGCAGCCGTGAAAATGAATTATTGGGCGGATCGGAAGCCATGCAGGACATTCTGTATAAAATTAATAAAGTCGCCCCAACCGATGCCAACATATTGATATTGGGCGAAAACGGAACCGGCAAGGACCTGATCGCTAAAGCCATTCACCAACAATCACAAAGGGCTGCCATGCCGTTCATTAAAATTGATGTGGGCGCACTTACCGACTCATTGTTTGAAAGCGAACTTTTCGGGCACAAAAAAGGAGCATTCACCGATGCACGCGATGACCGGGAGGGAAGGTTTGAGGCGGCAAATGGTGGCACCTTGTTTTTAGATGAAATAGGAAATATTACCCTGCAGCAACAGGCGAAACTGCTCACTGCACTGCAAAACCGAACTATCACCCGGCTGGGTTCGAACCAACCCATACCTGTTAACATCCGCTTGCTTTGCGCTACCAATGTTTCGCTGAGCGAACTGGCCAACGATACCCGCTTCCGCAAAGACCTGATATACCGTATTAATACAGTAGAGATCATAGTTCCGCCCCTCAGAAAACGAGGAGACGATATTGAATTGCTCGCCAATCACTTTGCTAAAGTATATGGAGATAAATACCTTAAACAACAGATCACCTTTACCAAACGTGCCATAGCCAAACTGCAGCAATACCAGTTCCCGGGCAATGTACGGGAACTGCAATATATAATAGAGCGGGCAGTGATAATGGCCGAAAGCGAGTTGCTGGATGACAATGACCTTACGTTTTCTCCCATTGAGTCATCTGTTCAGGATAATGAACACGCGACTGAAACGCGGCTGAGTAACATTGAAAAAAATACGATTCTCCGGGTCATAGAAAAAAATGATGGGAACATAACCAGGGCAGCCAGGGAACTGGGTATTACCCGCACAGCATTATACCGAAGACTGGGCAAGTATGATATATAAACGACAAACCGCAATAACGCTTTTACTGATAGTGGCGCTGTTTGCAACGCTTTGTATAGCCGCATGGCTGGTAGTTCAGCATAAATACGCGCTGGCGCTTTTGTCGCTGCCGGTTGTAGCATATGTCCTATTTTATTTTTACCGGGCTCAGGTACATGCTTCCCGTGAGATCACCAAATTTGCAGAAGGCATTCGTTACCGCGATTTTACTCAATTTTATAATACAGAAAATGCTCCTCCGGGACTGTACACCGTCTGGCAGGGCTTTAACGATATCAATGCAACTTTTAAAACGATAAGTAAGGAACGAGAAACTCAGTTTCATTACCTCCAAAATATTCTTGGACTGGTAGATACGGGTATCCTGTCCTACGATATGGCAACAGGAGAGATCAGCTGGATGAACGAATCGCTGAAACGCTTGCTGAAACTGCCCTACCTGAAAAATATCAATAGTTTGGAAAAGAGATTTCCAGAACTGGCACAACAGGTTTTAACGATAAAACCAGGAGAACGGAATATCGCTACACTGCATGTAGAAAAAGACACGCTAAAGCTTTTATTGTCTGCAACCGCCTTTCAGGCTGAAGACCGGAAATTTAAACTCATTGCATTCCAGAATGCGAATGAAGCCCTGGACGAAACCGAAGCTGCCGCCTGGCAAAAACTACTCCGGGTAATGACGCATGAGATCATGAATTCGGTTGCCCCGATAGCCTCCCTCGCCGATACCATGTCCAAACGGCTGGAGGAAACGATACCACAATCCGCTGACACATCCGGCGCTATCGATGACTTTAAAGTGTGTATTGACACCATAAAAAACAGGAGCACCGGGCTGCTGAAGTTTGCTGACACGTATCGTAATCTCAGTAAAATAAAGGTCCCTGAAAAAACAGAAATTGCGGGTTATGTTCTGTTTGAGAACCTGTACAACCTTATGCAGCCGACACTGGATCAAAAAAATATTGAATTGAATATCGTCCTGCCCGACCCTTCCATATCCCTCAATGCCGACATCAGCCTGGTAGAACAAGCGCTCATCAATTTATTGCTGAACGCGATTGATGCCGTAAAAGATGTTGCAGTTCCTTCTATTACGCTAAAAGCATTTATAGCAGAGAACAACCGCCCTACAATAGAGATCAGCGACAACGGCCACGGCATGGATGAGGAAACACTGGACAAAATATTTATTCCCTTCTTCACCACGCGCAAGACAGGTAGTGGCATCGGGCTCAGCCTTTGCCGCCAGATAATGGTACTGCACAAGGGCAATATTCAGGCACGGTCAAAGGTTGGAGTAGGTACTGTTTTTGTATTGCAATTTTAGGACGAGGACGAGGACCATTTCCAGATCCAGCTGTAAGTCCCGATGACTCCTGTTTTTTAGCTGGACTAGTCGTTATCGAAACGGCCAAAATACAAAATGGCCGAAGCAAAGCAACGGCCATTTCACTAATTACAAGACTATAATATTTAGCTTAAGATTCAGTTTCACGTTCCTTTTCAATCCTTCCTCTGCGTATCGGGTTTGAGGTATTGGTCAGGTATTCGCCTCGTTGGTTAATAAGATCTATACACTGATAAACCGCTTCTCTGAATGAAGACGGATCAGCCAGATTTTTTCCTGCAATATCAAATGCTGTACCATGATCAGGTGAAGTACGGATCACGGGCAATCCGGCTGTATAATTCACACCTTCGCCTTGTGCTATAGTTTTAAATGCTACCAGACCCTGATCGTGGTACATGGCCAATACAGCATCGAATTCGCTGTATACAGTCCGTGCAAAAAATGCATCGGCGCTATAGGGACCAAAAACCAGGTTGCCTGCATTACGCAGCTGATCTATTACCGGCTTAATAACAGTTTGCTCTTCAGTCCCAATTTGTCCGTCATCTCCGGCATGAGGGTTTAGACCCAATACCGCAATTTTAGGCTTATCAATGCCAAAGTCCCTAACGAGACACTCCTTCATGATTGCCAGCTTAGATAACAATACTTCCTTTGTAATGGCCGCTGATATTTTCGACACAGGGATATGCTCGGTAACAAGCCCAACCCTGAAACTATTGCTGAACAACAGCATCAGCACATCCTTGGCACCAAACTTATCTTTAAAGAACGGTGTATGGCCGGTAAAAGGGAAATCAGGGATGTTGGTATTGCTCTTGTGTATAGGCGCTGTAACAATGCCATCCAACTGACCATCCTTCAGACACTGTGCAGCCACCATCAGCGATCGTACTGCATACTTGCCACCAGACTCAGTAAGTACACCCGGCTGAAGAGACACTTCATCTTCCCAGCAGTTAAAAATATTGATCTGCTTGGGGTTGAGCTTGGTAAGATCCTTTGTGCTGGTGAAATTAAAGGTATGGTCGGGCGAAATGCGCCTGTAGAAATTGATCACCTTGTTAGAGGCAAATATTACCGGAGTGCATAATTCCAGCATCCTGTTGTCAGAAAATGTCTTGATGATCACTTCTATACCAATACCGTTCAGGTCTCCTGTTGTAATCCCGATAATGGGCTTTTCCGGATTTGTTTGCATGTATATGTATCTTTATATGGGAACTGGGTCCCCCTTTTTGTAAACTTTTATTAAGTGAAGTTACCGTTCAGTCCGGCAAAAATTGCCATTTAGACGACTCCCTTTCAACTTTTTACTTTCGACTCTCGACTTATGACTTACGACTCTCAACTACGATTTCCCCATGTGCGACACGAAATCGAGCAACATACGCATACCGTAAGCGGTACCGCCTACTGGCAAGTAACCTTTCTTAGCAGTATTGAACGAAACACCCGCAATGTCAAAGTGCATCCACGGATAGTCGGTAAAATGCTCCAGGAATTTACCTGCAGTTATAGCACCGCCAGTCGCTCCGCCCACATTCTTTATGTCTGCAATGTCCGACTTTATCTGATCGCCATATTCATCCCACAGTGGGTATTCAACAAGGCGCTCATATTGACGGAATCCGCTTTCGCGGAAAGCTTGTTTTGTTTCTTCGCTGGCAGTACCCATACAAACGATACCATGCTCCCCTACTGCAGCAGAAGCAGCGCCCGTAAGTGTAGCAAAATCCATCACCAGTTCAGGCTTGTAGCGTTTAGCATAATGAAGTGCATCGCCCAGCAGCATACGGCCCTCTGCATCGGTATTCAATACCTCAACTGTAGCGCCGCTCATCATTTTCACAACGTCACCAGGCACATAGGCATTCTCTCCCGGCCTGTTATCGGTGGCAGGAACAAGAGCAATAACATGAATAGGTAATTGCATTTGTGCGATAGCATACATAGCACCCGTTACCAGGGCTGCACCACCCATATCACTCTTCATACGGTCCATGGAATTCGGAGTTGGCTTCAAAGACAAACCACCGGTATCATAAACAACACCCTTTCCTACCAATACTAATGGTTTCTTATTAAGAGCCTTTTTCGGAACGTACTCCATAATAGTGAAAGTCGGCGGGTCGATACTCCCCCTGTTCACAGACAATAAACCGCCCATGCCTTCTTTCTCTATTCTTGCTTTATTGAAAACAGTCACCTTAAACCCGCCTTCCTTTCCTATAGCGGTAATTTCCTTTGCCAACTGCTCAGCAGTAAGGTAGCTAAGCGGTTCATTCACCAGAGTTCTTGCCTTGTAAATGGCATTTATTATAATGCCCAGATGCGTCAAATCCTTTACCGTGGCTGATTCCTTAGTGAACAGGATACGCTCCAGTGTATGAGTAAGCTTCTTTGCTTCCGTACGGTATTTCAAAAACTGGTAGTTCGCCAGCGCCATACCTTCAGCAACCAACAATGCAGCATCACCCCGTGCCGATAAATTCGTGAGGGTAATTTCCTGTATTTTTTGCTTATTACAAATCGCAGTCACCTCTACACCAGCCTTACGGCAAGCTTCGGCGGTCTGCCATTCTGTTTTCTTATCCTTCAGCAGGTAAATGATCACCAGGTAGCTGTAACGGTTAAGCGTAACTATCGTTTGTTCGTTGGTAATAGCTGTGTTTACGTATTCAGTTTCTTCGGGAGAAATTGCGGGTACATGGCTTAGTTTTTCCGCATCATTCATTATGTACACCCTGTGTTTTACGGGTGCCTTTTGCGATATTTTAAATTCCATGGGGTAAAGTTAACTTAAAAGTAAAAATGGCGGTATATTTCATTTTGAAATACAATTCCGACCTTGAAATCGAAAGATACTATCCACTTTCTGTTTTGCCAATAATAAACATTAACAAAATAAATTTGAATTTACATGTACATACACGTAATTTTGTACAAGTTTCAATCAGAAACAAATTATTAACGACTGAACACCATGAAAAGGCGGTCATTTTTAAAAACAGGTGGTCTTGTGGCCATCGCACAATGTACAGGTATGTCTACTTTATCAGCATTATCATCGCTGGGCAATAGTCTTGCCCCATCTCCCCGTATGCCCGTTATGTTTATAGGCCATGGCAACCCCATGAATGCAATTGAAGATAATGAATTCAGCCGTAGCTGGCAGGCTATGGGTAAGTCATTGCCCCGGCCACAGGCAATATTGTCGGTATCGGCACACTGGCTTACAGACACAACCCAGGTAACAGCAATGGCCCACCCCAAAACCATTCACGACTTTGGTGGGTTCCCGAAAAAACTATTTGAAGCCCAATATCCCGCACCGGGGTCGCCTGAGTTTGCCAAACTCACCCAAAAGCTCGTCACCTCCAGCCATGTGCAAACCGATGAATCGTGGGGACTCGACCACGGCACCTGGAGCGTTTTGTTACCTATGTACCCTGCCGCCGATATCCCGGTGTTTCAATTGGGAATAGTATATAATCAGCCGCCTTCCTACCATTACGAAATTGGCAAACAACTATCTGCCCTTAGAGAAAAAGGTGTGCTGATCATCGGCAGCGGTAACCTGGTGCACAACCTCGGCAAGGTAGATTGGAGCGGCGGAAATAAAGTATATGACTGGGCACAGGAGTTCGATTCCAAATTCACAAACTGGATAGACAAGGGCGACCACGCATCTATATTGAATTACCAGAAATTGCTGGGCTCCACCGCCGAACTGGCCCACCCTACCTATGACCACCTGCTGCCTCTGTTTTACATACTCGGCTTGCAACAAAAAAATGAAAAGATCACTTACTTCAATGACAAGTTCGATATGGGGTCAATTTCCATGCGGTCGATGCTTATAAAATGAAGTTCCTCCATATTAGCAAGATCATCATCATCCACAAATACAACTAAAGACTGGCCATCGCGCCAGTTTTTTAGTTCCCCCTGCAGCCAACGGAATTAAACGTAATATTGCGGACTCATGAAACAACTGAAAAATCCCATACTGCTCCTTACTTTATGTTGCATGCTGCTTTTTGCATCTTGCATGCAGCCAAAACCATTGGTATACAAAAGTGTCCAGCATTTCGGATTCCAGCAGCATGGCCTGTCAAATTCCATCGTTACCGTCGACCTGAACTTATATAACCCCAACAAATACAGCATGAAG
>CANCOG010000284.1 GCA_947379685.1 Flavipsychrobacter stenotrophus
TTCCAGTTTTTCTTCCAGTCGTGTGCTATGCCCATAAGCCACCAGTGGGTCAATAACACCATGTATCGTAAGAGTAGGCACGCAGGCAGAGGTTATATGCTCAATGGGCGAACAGGCTTTGTATAGGTCGGGTAGCTGATGATAAGTGCCGCCAAAGTATTTTTCAATCACTTCGCACGAATTCATCACCAGTGGATTGGCCGGGTTCTGGTAACCCCAGATCATATCTGCCGGGCCATAGAAATTAATAACCCCCTTTAGTCCACGTGCCCGCCCGCTGTATGCGACTGAAAGTGCTATTTGCGCACCAGCTGAACGCCCGAGCAAAACAAAATTATTAGTGTCTATGGTCCATTCTTCAGCATGCAATCTCAGGTATTCCATGGCGGCCAGTACGTCTTCTTCTGGTGCCGGGCTGTGGCAATCAGGGGCAAGCCGATAGTCGATACTTGCTGAAACGTAGCCTGAGCCTGCCATCACGTAATTTAGTTCCGGCAATTGTTCACGGTCGCCTCCGCTCCAGGAACCACCATGGACAACAATAAGGCAGGGGTGTTTGCCCTTTTCACAAGGAAGATAAACGTCTAGTTCTTGTGGTCCCCGGATAGTCTTATTGTATTCTAAGGATTTTTTGTACGTCCTTCCAAATGTCATGGGATTTAAAGACTGCATCAAACTTAGTGGTACTGGTCGCTGTATCGGCCGCTTTGTTTTTACTTTCTTGCCAAATGCATGCTCCAGTTCCTCTGGCAGTCTGGCGGCAATTACTGAGGCCCTTACAACAGGCGAAAGGAAAAGCAACAAGGCGGCGAACGCAACTATCGTGCCTTCTCTTTTGTATTTTTTTACCTTGTAGCCCCACAGCAGAAGGAACGTAGATAGGGTAATGGTAACCCACGGAAATTCCGTAACAATAATTGCAATGTACCATAGGTGAAATTCCGGTGGGCGGATCACGCAAAGCAAGGATGAAAGCAAAAAGATGATTGCGATAACTAGTCGTACCATGGTGAAGGCGCAGGCAAAGAATTTTTACCTGATGTGAAGGTAAAGAAATCGCTCAAAAATAATTTTGCAAAATTATCTTTCAGAAAATTTTGAAAGTTCAGGAATAAGACTTTATCTTTGTGTTATGAAACTGGACGAGGCAAAGCAACAATTTATACAAAACTGGGGAGTACTCGGAACCCAGTGGGGTATTAACCGAACCATGGCCCAGATTCATGCACTATTATTGCTATCTATAGAGCCAATGAGCGCTGACGATATCATGAAGAGCCTGAAGATAAGCCGCGGCAATACCAACATGAATGTACGTGAATTGATGGACTGGGGTATTGTAGAAAAGATACTGAAGCCGGGTGAACGTAAAGAATTCTTCCTTGCAGAAAAAGATATATGGTCAGTGGCCATGCGCATTATCAAGGAGCGGAAACGCAGGGAAGTAGAACCCATCATTAACGCCCTCGGGCAACTCAAGGACGTAGAAGTTGAGAAAGGCGATAAGGATGCAAAGCATTTTGTGGAGATGATCAGTGATATTCAAAAATTCGCCAATCAGGCCAGTAAGGGTGTCGATGGCCTTGTGAAAATGGATGAGCACTGGTTCACTGGGACGTTGTTAAAACTGTTTAAATAACCCAACAGAAACATGGGCTCAAAGAAGCCAATAACAAAGAAACCATAAACAGTAAACCATTAAAAAACTCCGGTCTCCGGTTTTTTTTAGAAAAATAAATTTCAAAAATTATTGAAACTTCCAACAGTACAAAACATTCATAATGAACAGAAACAATCACTCTCCGCCTTAAATCATGAACTCCAATAGGGTAGCGCCCTTCCTCAACAAAAATCAGACACAATTTTTAATCAATCACTAAAAACTTTTTTTATGAATTACATAATTGGTTTGTATACGGCTTACATGCTAATCACTGTTGCGCTCACCATTTGGGTGGCCCATACACTATTCAAGAACGGTCAGGTGTTCCTGCTCGACATTTTCCATGGCAACGAGCTACTGAGTACCGCTGTTAATAACTTGCTTTGGGTAGGCTTCTACCTCGTCAATATCGGATATGCTGTATACACCCTGAAAACATACGATTTAGTGAGAGACGGCCGCGAATTAATTGAAGTCCTTAGCATAAAGACCGGAGCCATTATTTTGATTCTCGGCTGTATGCACTTCATGAACATGTTCATCTTTTTCAGACTCCGTAAACGCGCCCTTCTCGAAAAGGACAATCTCCATTACGACTATCGGGTAGACCCCGAAAACCTTGCCGGTAAAGGAATGTAGTACAAATTCAGATCCAATTAGAACAGGGCAGTCGCAGCTGCCCTGTTTTTTAAAAATGAATTCATGAAACAACTATTGTTATACAAGCAATTAGATTTGGTGGCTCAGCTAATAACCATCATTGTCTCGATTATCATTACAGAATCGAGTAAAGACCATTTCGCCTTTATCATTATTTATATCGCGGTGTGTTTGGTTCAATTAGTCAGCTGTTTGCTGAACCGCTTGTTTTTGCCTCGTCGGCTGCGTGTCCAAAGTAGGCGATTTTCCGAAATTTTTCTGCTCATGATTTGGTCTGCATTGCTAGTTTTTGTCACAGGCTATTATAACCCTATCGTAATGTTTATCGCAGGAGTTATCTTACTACCATCTCCTTTTTTTGCGATCATATATCTGGTAAATTCAGTTCAGGAAGTACGGGTAATACGAAGGTGGATTCAACATGGATTGGGACTGAATCTGTTCCCTGAAAATCAAAACCCCGGGCCGCATATCGAAAACGAATGAGCCCGGGGTTAACTATATTTTTTTGGCCAAAAGGTTATAACAAGCGGCCGTACTAAAACTTATTTTTTCTCAATTGCAGCAATGAGCTTAGCATCGTCTGGCTTAACAGAAGAAGGGTACATTTCAACAAGGTGCCCCTTTTCATCTAACAGGTATTTTTGGAAATTCCATTTTACTTCGCTGTCCATTACACCATTGTAAATTTTCTTGGTCAACCACAAATAGATATCGTGGGTATCATCGCCCTTAACAGAGATCTTTGCAGCCATTGGGAACGACACACCATAATTTTTCAGGCAGAACTGCTCTATTTCTCCATTAGTTCCAGGCTCCTGCGAGCCGAAATTATTAGCAGGGAAGCCAACAATCACCAGCTTGCCTTTGTATTTCTTGCTTAGCTTTTCGAGTCCCTCATACTGTGGAGTGTAGCCGCATTTTGAGGCTGTATTCACGATCAGTATTTTCTTGCCCTTGAATTGCGCAAAATCAATTTTACCTCCGCTCAGGTCTTCAACCTTGAATTCATAAATCGTTTTTGGCACATCACTTTTTGGTGCTGGCGTAAACAGAAAGGACATTAATAACATTACACTGTAGATCATCGTTATAGTTTTATAGTGCAATTTAGGGGTTTATTCAGTAACAATGCTCAGGTTGAATTAGTCTGGTGCTGTTCGTAGGTTTGTGTATCCTTACTATTTTAAATGAGTCTTTTGCCGTTATCTGGGGAGCAGCATCAATTATATGGTCAATTGGTATTCACTACTTGTTTGGAGAATATCGATTTTAATTTAACCACTGCTACCGGCCCCAGGATTTTTGTGAGTGCCTTGAACACCTTTCCTCCATTAATGTCTACCGGCCAGTATACTTTTTTTGACCAGTTTAGAAATTCGAGAGCTACGTCAGGCTCTATGTTCCGGAAAAGGCGCCATTGGTTGAAAAAATTAAGGCTGAGTGCTTTTTTGTATTCAATATCGTTTAGCCGATACTTTTTGAGGTCTTCAAAATAGTTGATTCTAAGCGATAGCATAGCTTCCAGCTTTGCCCTTGAATTACGGCTCCCAACCCTGTTATCAAGTGAGTGGATCCGATTGTAGGCCAGTGTACCATCGTTAATAGCCAGTAGCTTCATGCCCTCAAAAAAGCCTCGCATCATCAATTCTACATCCTGATTAATAATGAGTGACTCGTCATATCCGCCCAGATTCGTCAAAAAGTCTTTTCTCCAGATCACCGTTATGGGTGGTAGGTAATATCCACGGAGATAGTTGACAAGGTGGGTTTTTTCACTGTCTGGTTGGGTAAGCAGGGGGTATTTGTGTTTAAATGCGATGCTTTCGATCGTAAATGCGCCATCGGAGCGGAATGCTTCGTAAGCACCATAGCACGCAGTAACTGTTGGTTGCTGGTCTAATAGTTCAATTTTCTTCTTAAAGTATTTTTCGCCTATCAGGTCATCGGAATCAAGGAACAGAACATACTTGCCCTTTGCATGTTGTAAGCCCGTATTACGGGCAGCAGGGGCTCCCTTGCGGGGATTCTGTAAATAGATCACATCAGGATAAGAAGCTTTGATAAAATCCTCAGTGCCGTCATCGGAACGGTCGTCAACGACAATCGTTTCGAATGCGACACCTGGATGGAGTTGCGGAGCAACCGAGTCCAGTGTGTATTTAACAAGGTCTCTGCGGTTATAGGTAGGGATAATGATACTTAAATCCATTCGGTGAATTTAATCGCAATTTACAAAATGTGCAGCCAACCCGCGGTGGAATACATACACGACACCGTTACAAATTGATTATTTCTTCTTTCCACTTTCCAAACAATCTTCGAATATCTGGTATAGTTTTTTTGCGTTGTCGGCAAAACTGCCCCACTCATTTACCATAAAATTACGGGCACGGTTACCAATTTCTTTGCGCATTTCAGGATCGTTGACCAGCGCAAGCAAATTTTCAAAAATCAGCTGTGGCTGTTTTGGCGGAATCATGATGCCGTTGACACCATTGGTGATGAGTTCCGGGTGGCCACCTACATTTGTTGTTACAACTGGTATGCCTGTGGACATAGCCTCAGCAACTGCATTTGCAATACCCTCTGAGTGCGATGGCAGGCAAAAAATATCGGCAGCGGCATATATTCTTGCCATTTCACCGGGGGCAATTGACCCCATATCTATGAATTGATCGTTGAGCGACCTTTTTGCCACCTCTTCAGGTAAATTAACATTGCTATGTCCTGAATAAATTCCTACTAACACGAAGTTAGGGTTAACACCTTTCAGCTTTTCCAGAGCATCCAGGAGATCTACCCAGCCCTTCAAAACAATAGCGGTTCCTACGCAAAGTACCACGATCTTATCCTGAGGGAATTTGTATTCAGTCCTGATTTCTCGCTTTTCTGCAGGTGACACAGGTTTGAACAAGTTGTATTCGACGCCTCTTCTCACCACATGATAAGCTAGCTTCTTACCAAGTTGCCTGTTACCTTCTTCGGCAAGGTTTTTTGCTACTGCCATCCTCAGGTCCGCTCCCTCCCATGTTTCCCGGAATTGATCAAGGTTAGCTTCGCTTTTTTGGGGTAAGATCAAGATATCGTCACCAATTGCCAAAACTGCTGATTTTATACCTAATATCCGGGCTGCCCTCTGTACAAGAAGGGACTCGGGCAACCATTGTGAATAAAAGATATCAGTAGCGGGATCGAGCTTAATATTATTTGTTTTAAAAAACTGTACTACTGCCTTAACATAGCTTGTTTCATAAGTTACTTTGAACAGGCTATATGGCTTCATATTAGGCCAGCGCGGGTGGTACACTTTTACCCCATCGTATTCGCGCTGCAATGGGTAATTTAATTTTGCAAACTGCAGCCAATGACTATGAAGGTAATAAAATGGGAAAATTGGAGTCCATGGAATGGGCTGAATGACTTTTAATTCTACGTCATAGTGCTGCAGCCCTTTATATTGCCTGTGGGCAAAAATGCCGTTATTGTTCTTTCCGGGAAGGTCAATCGGGTAAAATGATGGGAAAGCCCAGATTCTCATTGAAGTAGATTTATTGAATACGGTAGTCCGTTAGTCATGGTTTTTGCAAAAAGTGTTGAGACAAACAAGGGCGAAAACAGATCCTCCGCTAACCGAATTGAGATTTGCTTCTGCCATTTCGAGTTGTGTCTTGTTTAGGTATGGGATAGACTTGGCACCGTTCAACTGGCCCCGCACAAACTCATAGGTGGCTTTGTCATTATTTAACCATTGCTTTAATGGTGAATTAAAGCCAGTTTTTACCCGGAAGGCAAGTTCGTGACCGAGTTTCTTGGCAAGATGTTTACGTAACATTATTTTGCCTGTTCCGTTCTGTCGTTTAAAGTTTGCCGGTAATGAAAATGCAAATTCAACCAATCTGTGATCGAGAAAAGGGACTCGGCCTTCAATGCCGTTCATCATAGTCATCCTGTCACACTTTGTAAGCATTTCATCAATCAGTGATGTTTTCATATCGGCATACAAAACCTTATTGAGCTTATCATCACCCTTGCGCAATGCAAATAACTGGTCGAGTCTGTTCAGAAAACGTGTGGTGTCAATTTGCTGAATCACGTCTGGTGTGAACATGGACAAAGCAATCTGTGCATCTTCTACTTTAACCTTATGCAACAGCCTGTTGGCGTCAGAGATCAGAAGACTTTTTCGCAGCTCCTCCAGGCTCTTCCGGCCTGTTGCTTTCGCACCTAGTTTAAGGATATTGTTTTGTAGCGCTGCTGGTATGTAGCGCATAAAATGGGGCAATTTCT
>CANCOG010000285.1 GCA_947379685.1 Flavipsychrobacter stenotrophus
TAATAACCGGAACAGGCTGGAAGATTTTTTTGCAGGAACTGTTAAGTATACAGCTAATTTGGAGTCGACGAGGGACTATCTGGCCAAGATAGTTGAACAGCAACGGGATAGAACTCACTATTCCTTTGTAGTAGTGGACGATCTGACTTCCACAATTATCGGATCCGCTCAGGTGAAGAATATTGACTGGAGTATACCTAAGGCAGAAATAGGATACTACGTTGATAGGGCATATGAAGGAAGGGGCATTGTTTCCCGAGCTACAGGGATGGTGATTGACTTTAGCCTCAATGAGTTGAAAATGAGCAAGCTGTTAATAAGGGCCCATCAAGCTAATATAGCCAGCAGAAAGGTTGCGGAAAAAAATGGCTTTCGCCTGGAAGGTATTATTACCAGAGATTACAAAACAACACGCGGCGAGGTCGTTGACCTTATGTATTATGGTTTGGTCAACGAATGATAATACGTTTTGCTGGGCAGGATGAGTGAAGATATGTAGTTAAATATTAAATGTGATTATCCGAATAATAATCCCACGGCTTTAAAGTTTAATAGGTACACTCACTTTTAAAGCCTAACGTAATGAAAAAGATCGTCCTTTTTTCAGCAGTTCTTCTATTGTCTTCATTGTCCGCAGTGGTTGCCCAGCAGGTAGTTGAAGGTAACTACGGCAAGAAATTTTATGATGTAGCCTATTCCGCAGCTGCTACAAGCGATGGTGGGTACGTCATAACGGGCCTGACCATGAGTGGCGCCGATACTTTGGGTGATATAGTGGTAATAAAGGTCGGGCCCCATGGCGACTCTCAATGGAGTGTTGTTTATGGCGGGCCAAAGCTGGAAGGAGGGAATGCCATTATGCAGACAGCAGATGGGGGGTACCTGGTTTCGGGTCATACAGAAGATTATGGTGCACATGATTGCGATGCTTTTATGATGAAGCTGAATGCGCAAGGACAATCTCAATGGATTAAAGTCTACGGTGGCGAGAAGGACGATATTGCCGAACAGGTAATCGAACTTCCGGACGGCGGGTTTGTTATGGCGGCTATTACAGAAAGCTATGGCAATACTGATAGTAGTGACCGCAGACATGTGTGGTTATTAAAAACAAAGAGCAACGGAGATACCGTATGGACCAAATGCTATGCTGGAAGGAGTACTGAATACACTTATTCAATAGCACCGGTTGCCCAGGGTGGTTACCTGGCGGCCGGCTGGACTACCAGCCGGGGTAATGGCGAGTTCGATGGATGGTTGCTTCGCCTTAATGAAAATGGAGATACCTTGTGGACAAGTTTGTACAAAAACGGCGGAGACTCACGTTATTACAGGATCTTGCCAACCTATGATGGCGGTTTTATGCTTGCCGGTTTTACTGCGGAAAGTCATGCTGCAAAACCGCAAGGGCTCATGGTAAAACTTGATGCCAACGGTAGGGAGCAATGGCGTAAGACATATGGCAGTCCTGGTGATGGCTATATTTTTAACGACGTTGCACAGTTACCCGATGGTTCCTATTTGTTTACCGGTACCAATTTAACTCTGGATACTCTGGGGAATGTTTGTGTGGTTAAAACGACCGAAAACGGAGAGAAAATAAGTGATGAAATTTATGGTGGCAGCAACGCCCATGCAAGTGCAGTAGCTGTGCAAGGCAACAACAGCTATTTGATTGCAGGTGTAAATGCACGCAAGGATCCATACGGTGATCTGTACTACATGGAGATTGACAATACGGTCCTAAACAATGTACCGTTAACAGAAATACCTTCGGCCCGAATGTATCCTAACCCGGTAAAAGATAAGGCGTGCATTATTTTACCGGCGTCACATGCCAATCAGTTTGTGACCCTCGATGTACTGAACAGCGAGGGCAGGGTGATGTACAGCCGATCTCATATATCAGCCAAAGATCTGGTTATTGCAAAAGGTACTCTACCAGCAGGTTCTTATTTGTTTAGGGTGACCGGAGCTGATGGTAAAGTTTTTAAGGGCAAATTTGTGATGGAATAGGGTGTGTTTATTTGGCCAACTTATAATGTTGGTGATTTCAAATTGAATTGTGCCCAATGAATATTAAAATTTTGAACCCACCCCTACATCTTAAACGATTTCAATCGTGCATTTTCGAAGATATTACCGGTGCGCTTAAGTACACCCCAGCTTTGCAGTTGGCCTTTTAGTGCGCGCCTGATTGATTTGTAGAGAATATACAGCATGAGCCAGCGGTAAATAATACGCTGAGGGATCATCCAAACCAGTTTGAGGAAATTCTCTTTTTCTAGTGCAAACGCCATTATGCCAGCACCAACATCAATAAGCATGAACAGCCCGTAGTATTTAAAGATCATTGCAGCATTACCGGTAACAATACCGATGATCATGAACATATCAGCAAGGGGCGCAATTAATGGAATCAGTACCTGGAAGATAAGTATGTTCGGCATGGCTATCGTGCCGAGTGAGCCATAGGTTTTGTTGAACAAGGCATCGCGGTTTTTCCAGAATGCCTGCATCACACCAAAGCTCCATCTGAAGCGCTGTTTCAGGAATTGGCGGAGTGTTTCCGGAGCTTCCGTCAGCGCAATTGCTTTATTTTCATTCTTGATGAGGTAGCCAGCCCGGAGCATGCGCATAGTGAGATCGCAATCTTCAGCAAAGGTATCGCTAGTAAAGCCGCCGGCCTCCTCTATGGCTTTCTTACGGAACAGTCCAATGGCACCTGGTACTACAGTAATGGCATTGATATTGGCAAACGCGTTTCGGTCGAAATTCTGGCTGGTGATGTATTCTATACTCTGCCATCGTGTAAGCATATTACGCTCGTTGCCTACTCTTACATTACCGGCGACTGCACCTACTCTTTCATCGGCTAAATGGCGGGCAAGCAGTTCAAGAGCGTTTTCTACCAGGTGGGTGTCGGCATCAATACACAGTACATAGGCGGCATCGGTCTGACTGATACCAAAGTTTAGGGCAGATGCCTTGCCGCCATTAGGCTTGGTGAATACCTTTACACGGTCATTGTTCTTAAAGGCTGTTTCAACTTTTTCGAATGTAGTGTCCTTGCTGCCATCATCAACAAAAATGATATTGAAGTTTGGGTAGGTGCTGTTCAGTAATTTGCCTACGGCGTTTACGGCATTCACTTCTTCGTTATAGGCTGGTACAATAATGCTCACCAGCGGGCTCCCGGCCAGTGGAGGAAGATTTTCTTTTTGCTCCTTCCTGTATTCTTTGGCGGCAAAAAATGCGATCATTAAAATACGGGCTATGGATAGAATAATACAAACAATAAACAAGTAGAAAAATGTCTGAAAACCCCAGTAGCCAAACTCAGCCATATAGTAGCTGAACTGAATCAGGTAGTAACTCTTGTTGCGTGGCACGGCTGGCATCAGTTGCTCTCTTTTTTCATTTACAAGATCAGCGATTGTGGTAAATGTGTAACCTCTTTCTTTGAAATGTTTTATGATTCGTGGCAGTGCCTCAATCGTAGCTTCCCTGTTGCCTCCTGCATCGTGGAGCAAAATGATATTGCCATTGTTTTCCTGTTGCAGCACCCTGCTGAAGATAGTATCGGCGGTCACGTCTTTTTCCCAGTCTTCGGGATCTATGGATTCCCCAACCGTAAGGTAATTATTTTCCTTTGCAAATGCAACCGGTTCCAGCTCTTGCATGGTTTCCGGTTCAGAGTCAGCATTATATGGTGCCCGGAAAAGGACAGTGGAGTGCCCGGTGATGCTCTCTATCAACAACCGTGTACTGTTCAGTTCCAGTAATGCCCTCCGGTCGCTGATGGTTGCTATATTGGGGTGCGTAAAGGTATGGTTGCCGATCTCAAACCCTTCACGATATATGCGTTTAACAATGGGGATATTATTTACTGCGTTTACACCTATCATAAAGAACACCGCTGGCACATGTTCGTGGCTGAGGATGTCCAGTATTTTTGGTGTGTACAAGTTATCCGGGCCGTCATCAAACGAGAGGGCAATTTTTTTCTCCTTCTTGCCATATCGCTTGATCACGAATATTGATGGCAGACTTTCATAGGTTTCATTATTGACAAGATCTTCTGCAGTATCAGTTACAATATTAATGTGCCCGGCTTTTGGTGTTGTGATCACGTCCAGGATCTCACCTTCGCCCATGTAGTTTACATCGTTGCTGGAATGGACATCGTTCAACAAGGAATAATTGAAACTGTCCACGCCATTATCACTTATGTCTTTGTTGTAAAAGGTCCAGAGGCGGCTGTCTTCCTGGCCAAGTCGCCAGATGGCGACGCCCGCCGCGCCATATTCAGTGGCGAAGCGCATGGTATTGAAATTGGTAATTGCATCGGTAAACCAAACATTGTGCTCCTTCCCGTTTTCATCGGTGTATGTATAACTCAGGTTATAGGTCCCTGTGTCAAAAACAACTTTGCCTTCCGACTCACCTGCAATACTTAATGCTTCGGCATAGGAAACGTCGGCGGCAGTATTGCCTTTTGGCCAGTCGTAGCCATATCCTGCAATTGCCAGGACAAGTTTATTGGGGGGAACTACTTTTATGGCTTCATCCATTGCAGCTTCAATATATTGCTGGGAACTGATTGGCCCGGGAGTGCTATTGCTGTTATGCTCGTCATAGGCCATCAGGAAGATGTAATCATTATATGCCGAAAGTTCTTTTAAGTTGAAGTCGGGATTGAACGGCGGTATGTCTTGTGTAACCTGCAAGCCAAGCGGGTGCATACGCTCATAAAGCTGCTTCATAAATGAAAACATCGGTTCATCCGACTGCTCAATAAGTTCTTCAAAATCAATATTTACTCCTGCGAAATGATTTTGCTGGATGGTTTTAATAATGTCATTAATGAGTTTTTCTTTTTTTCTAGGATCGTTGAAAATACGGTGCAGCGGAATTCCATTAAAGTCATCGCCCGAGAAATTGGAAAGGACTGCAATCACCGGTACTTTCGACGCTTTAATAATTTCAATACCCCGAATGTCTGCATGAACAATTACAGTATCAGCGGCAGAGTCGATGGTCATCCACAAAGGCAACAGCATATTTAGCTTGCCGATATTGTTCTTCATGGAGAAATAAGACTGTTCATCAGTTGCATCATAGAAAGCTGCACGGAGTGGGGCACTGTAATGGTGCAGGCTATCAGCCCGGTTCACGTAATGTATATTCCTTAGTTGCCCGGTTTTGTTATTAATATACTTACCAAATCCACCCAATTTATTATCAATTTCGTTTATTGCAGCGTTCTTACCATTGTTTAAAATGGCCTTATACTGCCTGTCTTCATTTTTTAACTTGGGTACCGAAGGCGCAAATTCATTAATAATGGCTACACCCAGCGTAATAAGGAGCAGCAAAAAGATGAGCGCGACAACACGGAATCCCCATTTGAAACGCTGCCAGCGGGTTGGGGAGGACGTAAGGAAAACCTGTTTTTGGTCGTGTGACATGCGTGAAATATTATTAGCGGATGTAATTGGCGTTGCGGATTATGATAATGACTTGTAAGTGTAGTGCCTTAGGAACGTTTTATTTATTGTCGTGTTATTGTCAGGAACCACAATGTGCAAATTTGATGCCAAATTTACTAATGAGCACATTAGTTTTTGGTTAGATATCGCTTCAGTTTTCTAACATTGGTTAAATGGCGGAAATGATGAATTTTCTTATATTCGTCGTGGCAGGCATATTCTGCTTTTTGCTCACGGCATGGAATTAGTACATGAATAAATAATCAAAATTGTTTTGGAGATGAAAGCGTTAAACAAGTTTTTTTTCGTGTTGACAATTGCTTGTACCTGCGGTGTGTTGAGTAGTCAGGCACAGATTTTTATCCGTGTAAGGCCAGAGCGGCCCCATTATGTTCGTTCGGTTTCTCCTGGTCCCCGGCACGTTTGGATTGATGAAGATTGGGAAATGAGAGATAATAAATATGTATTTGTTGGCGGGCGATGGTCTGAACCCAAACGAGCCGAACAAAAATGGATTCCAGGTCATTGGCGCCAGCGCTCTCAGGGATGGGAATGGAAGCCCGGCCATTGGAAATAAAAAAATTATAATGTATTGTTAAGCAGGGCTCTGGCAAAATTTGCTGTAGCCCTGTTTTTTTGCCTGATGCCTTTTACCTGAAATAGTCACTAAGGCACAACGTAAAAATCTTTTTTTTTGATGGAATCGTTTCCTGAAGGCATGCTTTTTTTGGTTTGAGATGCAGTTAAAAAAAATAGCTATGAAAAAACTTAAGAGAATTTTGTTGTTAGTCGCTATGGCAATTTACTTTGGAATTTATACGGGCAGCGCACAGATCTTTGTTGCAGTGAGGCCGACGAGACCGCATTACGAAAGGGTAGTGGCTCCAAGTCCACGCCATATATGGATTGAGGAAGACTGGGAACCACGGGATCGAGGGTATGTTTTTGTCGGCGGCCATTGGGCAGAACCGCCCCGTGCAAATGTAAGGTGGATACCGGGCCACTGGCGCCAAAAGCCAAGGGGATGGGTTTGGATTCGTGGCCATTGGCGTTAATTCGTTATCCGAAAATAATAAAATGAGCTATCGGATGCAGGTAGCTCATTTTATTGAGAG
>CANCOG010000286.1 GCA_947379685.1 Flavipsychrobacter stenotrophus
TATTTGCTTTTATAGCTGGCCGGTTAGTTTCTTTAAATTATCGAGATGTGCCTGTTTTTTATCTCCCCTCAGCCTTATGGCAGTTTTTGTAAAATACTGATGTTTTTCAAGAAATCTTACCTGAAGCCGGTTCCATTCATCCTCGTTATTCAATATGCCGAACATAGAAAGTTCTGCGAAAAGTTTATTGCCAATGAGCTCAAAATCGTCCCTGCCGAGGTAGTCTAGATCTGCATCGCAAATAATTTCCTCCAGCAAATTTTTCGGTGATTGAGGTATTTGGGTTGCCATGATCATACCGTCAATTTTCTCGAGCTGGGCATCAGTATAGCCAAAACCAGGCAAGTATTGCCGGGCTATTTCACAGGAAACACGTTCATGTTCCTTAGGACCCTGCATGAACCCAGAGTCGTGAAACAATGCAGCAGTAAGCAACAGCAAATGATCATCACCGGTAATACTTTCTTCTTTGCCCAGGAACGAAGCAGCACAGTACACGTCTTCAATATGATTGAGGCTGTGATACGTGAGGTGCTGAGGTAAATCGGCCCTGAGTTTAGCTAAAATGAATTCTTTTGCTTCTTCAAACTGCATATTAATTCCCGAATATTCCGCGAAAGTAAAGTTTTTTTAATTGAGTTTTTAGTTGGATGCATATATTAATAGTTCATGCTGATTTCAGTAAAGCTAAACCAAGCGTTTCTTCTTCTTCGAATTACGTTTACGGATTGGCGCAATCAATGCCTTTCCTTAACACGCGCACTTAGCACCACGACCGTAATGGCCGCAACTTTGCCAATTGCTTTTCATTGCTTCACGTTGTTCGGGAGTCATATTCTCCCATTTCATGAACATTCTTTTTTTCATAAAATGGCCGCCCGCCATGTGTCTTCCTTTAAATCCGCCAAACAGTATTTTTGACAGTAACAAAATTCCCGCTGCCTGCCAAATGCTCAAAGCGCCAACATGCAGTACAGGTGTCAGCACGTTATTCCATAACAACATCACTACTCCGCTGAAAGCGGTTACGGCCAGCAGGGAAAGACCAATAACAGCAGGTGCTTTCTTCCAGATTCTCTTGTTCATACAATCAATTTTTTGTCAAAAATAGGTAGCCTTAATTGTGACCAGAAGATGTATTCGCCGAACACCCGTTTCCGGGAGGTAAGTGAAGTATTTTAAAAGGTGAGGTGCGGTTACAAACAAAGTAGAACCTGTTACGGAATGCTGATTTTGGATGCGATACAGGCAAAAATAAAAAGAGGTTGAACGATCGTTCAACCTCTTGGGAAAAAGCTAAAAATTATACCTAGTTTACCTTTACAAGCTTCACAGTTTGCTGTAGCTGGTTATTTGCCAGCAGGCTCACAATGTAGTTGCCGGAAGGTAAAGCTGAAGCATCCCATTGTGCAGTATATTCACCTGCATTCTTAGTGCCTTCATCTATTACTTTTACAACACTTCCCTTTATATCCGTAATGTGGATAGTGAAGTGTGCTGCCAGTTCTGTTTTGAATTTGATGGATACCTGACCAACAAATGGATTCGGATATGCATTCATCACAACAGTTGGTGTAGCCAATGGCAGGGTAGTGATGCCATCAGAAAGTACTGGTCCTACATAGCCGCTTCCTGTGAAACCAGGCCATGGATTTTGTACGTACGGGAAGCAGCCTTTGAAAGTGGTATCGTTATTACTTACACCAGCGTTGAAGCCGAGTACACTTATCAGGTTCGCCGTAACCGGGCTTGTTGATCCACCTGCATAGTCGTCGTACCACAGCCCTATTGCTGCCAGCACTACACCAGAAACCGCTTGCAATTCAATAGTGGTGACATCATCTTCCAGCCGGCGTCCGTTCGGGAATCCATCCATGTTAGGGATTGCCTGTAACGTCGTGGTGGTATTATAAGCAGCGTCTGTAAGTCCGAGCACAGCAGCCTTTATCAGGCCCAATGAACTGAAATTTGGATCGGTGCGGGAAGTTACCGGAACAGCCATGTTCAGCCTGATCATGTCGCACTTTGTCGGCATGAAGTTGTTGATAAATGGCTTGCCGTTTGCCAGTGGGTTTCCACCCTTGCCTGTAGCTAGTTGATATGGTGCAAGGTTTGGTACACCGGTGTAGAAGATGGGCAGAATATCTACGGCTCTTGGGCTCATGGAATCAGGCAACAACAGTGTGCCGAAAATAGAGTTGTCGAGTGCAGTTCCTGCAACGGCTGATGAACCGTGAAGTGGCCACAATCCTTTATGTCCGTTTCTGAAATCGTAAGTGCCTAACGATGCTTTCTGAATGCGCAATGCCGAAAGTCCAGGTACTGCAAGTGCATAGGCTGAAGTGTCCATGTACAATGCTAGCTCAGGGTTATTGAAATACTTCGCAAAGTTAATGTCATCGGTATAAGGATTCGCACTGTTCCAACGGTCCTTGGCACCAAGCGGAATGATTACTTCATTTGTTAGCGGCATGCCGATACGGGATATCTGTACCCATGCACCCGATGTTGTTGAAGCGCCTCCGGTTGTGCTCAAGGTAGAAATTGCAGGCCTGCTGGCTGATGCCCAAACACCAATGATGAACGTGGGGTCCAGTATGCTGGTTGCAGAGGCGGTGGTATGGCCAGATGCCTGTAGTGTGCTGATAGGTATTTCAATTGCAATTGTGTGGCAGTTGAATTTAGCAAGACCATCACGGCCTGTACTCCTGAAACCACCTACATCAAAGGCACCTCCCAGGTCTACAAAAAACGGATCATCAACTGGTCCGCAGAACAATTTTTCACCGGTTGAGGCAGTAGTAATCGCTGCAGTCATCAGGCTGGTGTAATTTGCAGCGCCAAGTCCAACAGTTGTGTTCTGAATAGAGCGTGGCCCAATGTTTGGTGGAGGTACAATGCCACCGGTTTTAATAGTGGTAAAGGTTGCACCACCATCCATGCTGCGCTCACACATGTAGGTAGTTTTGCCGTTTTGTTTGCCAAGGCGAATGTTGAAGAACGTTGTTGTGTCTTCATTTACCTGGCTGAAAGTGAAACGGTAAACAATGTCGTCACCCGATGTGGTCGAC
Source organism: Flavipsychrobacter stenotrophus (assembly GCA_947379685.1). Classification (GTDB taxonomy): domain Bacteria; phylum Bacteroidota; class Bacteroidia; order Chitinophagales; family Chitinophagaceae; genus Flavipsychrobacter; species Flavipsychrobacter stenotropha_B. Next base: position 3,072 of record CANCOG010000286.1, read on the forward strand.
TTGTTTTTGATATGGATCTCATACCTGATGTTTTGGCCAAACGAGTACCAGTTTGGGCCACCCGCCGGGTGTTCAAAAGGTATGTAATTTGCTATGATAACAATGTTGTTGGTATCACATGGGCTCCGGAATACATACAGGTCAGTATTGTCGGCCTGAGCATCGAAGGATATCAGCGGCGCCTCTCTGTGCGAAGAGGCTACTGCCTGCACCTGCGGCAGCAAGCATACCAGTGCGGCCGTAAGTACTTTGTTTATTATTTTTCTCATGATCGTTGATTTTTGAAGTTTGTGAATTGGTTTTAGAAACGGGCTTGTAATGTATGGTCATAACCTCTCCATGGCTGCTGAACGTAAGGGAACGACGCCTGGAATGTTGTGTCATTTGCAGTAATACCTGCGTTGAAATTGATGGTGTTTATGAGTCCCTGAGTAACTGGTGTTCCGGTACCATGATAGTCGTCATACCAGAGACCTATTGCTGCGAGGGCTACTCCACCCACTGCCTGTAATTCGATTGTTGTTACATCGTCTTCAAGTCGGCGTCCGTTCGGGAAACCATCCATGTTGGGTATCATTTGAATACTTGTATCGGCATAAGCAGAGTTGGTAAGGCCAAGTACAGCTGCTTTAATAATGCCCAGGGAACTGAAATTAGGGTCATTACGTGGTGTTGGTGGCACTGCCATGTTCAGGCGCAGCATGTCGCCCAGAGTAGGCAAAAAGTTATTGATAAAAGGCTTTCCTCTTGATAATGGCGAATTTGCTGGTTTGCCGGTCGCGAGTTGGTAGGGTGCGAGATTTGGTACACCTGTATAGAAAATTGGCAACAGGTCAACAGCCCTTGGGCTGGTTGAATCGGGAAGCAGAATATTGCCAAACACAGCGTTGTCAAGAGCAGTGCCAGCAACGGCTGTTGAGCCCTTTAATGACCACAATCCACTATGGCCGTTCCTGAAGTCAAATGCACCCAAAGATTTGCTCTGAATGCGCAATGCGTTCAATGATGGTACTGCGCCACCGAAGGCAGAGTTGTCCATGTATAGCGCGAGCTCTGGGTTCTTAAAGTAGCTGGCAAACTGAACGTCATTAGCGGGTGTTGCAGCGTTCCACCTGTCCTTCATGCCAACGGGTATTACAACCTCATTGGTGAGTGGCATTCCGAGGCGGGATACCTGAACCCAGCTTCCAGTATAGGTTGAGCTACCTACGCCAAGAGTTCTGATCTGTGGTCTGCTGGCAGATGCCCACACGCCAATTACGAAATCGGGGTCAAGAATGGTGGATGCTGAAGAGACACTAAGCCCGCTTTTTTGCAGCATACTGATTGGGATCTTCAGTGCAATAGTATGGCAGTTGAAACGAGCCAGACCGTCCTTGGGAGGGTTGGCTGTACTCAAACCACCCGGGCGGAAATTACCAACGTCGAATGCTCCCCCAAGGTCAACGAAGAAGGGATCGTCAACTGGGCCGCAGAATACTTTTTCTGATGTTGTCGCAGTTGCTATTGCAGCCGTCATCAAGCTCATGTAGTTGGTTGCACCAAGTCCGACCGTGGCGTTTTGAATGGAACGTGGGCCGATATTTGGAGGTGGAACTTTTCCCGTTGACACAATAGTTGTCCAGGTAGCACCGCCATCAAGGCTCTTTTCACATACATAGCTCGTTTTCAGGTTCTGCTGTCCCAGTCTTATATTGAAGAATGTGGTCGTGTCCTGGTTTAGATTTGAAAAGGTAAATCGGTAGGTAATGTCGTCGCCGGTTGTTGTCGTTTTGTTCTTGATGTGGATCTCATACCTGACGTTCGTGCCAAAGGTGTAATAGTTTGGTCCCCCCTCCGGTGATTCGAATGGAATGTAGTTGGCGATGATGGTTATCGTGTTCGGATCATCGGGACTACGGAATACATAAAGGTCGGTATTGTCGGCCTGTGCGTCATTCGAAATTAGTGGGGCTTCTCGGTGGCTGGACGCACGTGCTATCGGTCCCAATGCCATCACTCCCAGGAGAACAGGCAGAATGCCCAGCTTCCTCAAAAGGTAGTTTTTTGTTCGCATAATTATTGGTTTAGTTTTAGATGAAGAAATGAAATTGAAAATGGCGTAAATCGCTACAGTACTATATACGCACCATTTTCTCTTTTGGTTTTTGTGAGTTAGAATTGAGCGAGATTTTATTTTTTTTGTTGCTTTTTTCTGAGCGCCTGTCAATGCTGTTTCTCAAGGCCGTTTAAGGTCTGATCTCATACCGTTTTGCTTAAAGGTTTCCAGCCTAACGCAACAGAGGAAAAAACGAAAAGGGGCATCTCAAAGAATTGAGACACCCCTTGCCTATTCGAAACCCACACTGGAATGACAGTTCCTTTTTAGAATAACCAACTGGTATTCCTGTGTGGGCACGTTGATTTATTTACTTCTGCACTACCTGAGTTTTCAACGTGCCTACCAGTGCTCCAACCTGACCTATAAGCTGGTCTGATAAACCGTTCTTTTTTGCGCCCTTAACAAGGTCTGCTACAAATGCATCGAAATCTCCCGCATCTGCTTTTCCATTCATTCTGCTGTTTTGGGCAGGGTCATGCGCTTCAGTCATGCTTTTGCCCCCATAGGTGAAATTCTTTGCACCGGTTGCGTAACAAAAAAAGTCTGTAAGGTTTTTGCTGAGTGCATTAAATCCTGTTGTATTGCCTCCTGTCACCTCAGCTAGCAAAACAGTGAAATACCCATTAATAGCTGTGTCTGCTGCTATTACAAAAATAGTGCTATCTACTACTGATCGCAATCCTAGTCTTCCTTTCTCGATCATGGCGCCGCTAATTGCCGGGTCGGTTACCATTGTAGATCCGCCCAAAGAATCATATAGAGTCATTGTGGTGGGGGAAGTGGAGTCCTTCTTTTTGCAGGAAGGTATTGTTACCGAGGCAATGGCTAACCCAGCAATAATTGCTGCTGTTAGTACTGGTTTGAAGTTCATTTTTTTCATGCGTGGTTTGTTAGTTGATTAGAAAATGTGTTTGATAAAACTTGCGGCTTTGTATGTCAAAGAGTTGGTTGCAACAGGGCAGCCTCCCTTCATTTCAGCTTCGCTGGGCATGAATCTTTTGGCCTTGATGCCAAATTGATCGATGGTGTTTTTTATGATGGCATCGGCTGTGTTCTTTGCCGGGAAAAATGTGAACACCAGAATTTTGGTGCTGCGGTTTAGAAGTACATGGTCGACGCCATTTTGTTCCGTCACCCACGATGAAATTTTATCCGCTTGTTCAGGAGTCAGGTCCTGTTTAATATCTACTCTAGCCATAGCAACGCTGCTGGGGTCAAGCGGCTTTGGTCTTGTTACCAGGTAAAGGTGGATCGCAAGAACAGCGAACAAAAGAGTGGTTATCACAGCCGATGTAACCAATATTTTTTTTGTGGTGACCTTCTTCATTTGAATAGTTTTTTCCTTTGGTCTAAGACATAGTATAGCCACCCCAGGGCATAGCCCCTGGTTAGGTTTTCTTTAAATCGCTGTATGTTC
>CANCOG010000287.1 GCA_947379685.1 Flavipsychrobacter stenotrophus
GTGGCTGTCTGAACTATGATTTTTTTGATTTTTATGATGGGTATGAAACGTTGTGTTGTGCGTCATGTTAGTGCCTGGTTTGTGTGTGCAATAATTGGGGTGAGGTTTTTCGCAAGCGGACGCTTGCATTTAATGGTTTTATAAATGTCTCGCGCAAAGTTGCAAAGTCGCGGTTTTATTTGATTTGTTGTTTTTAAGGCGCAAGGGTGGCCTGTGGCTGTCGGAACTATGATTTTTTTGATTTTTATGATGGGTATGAAACACTGTAATGTGCATCAGGTTAGTGCCTGGTTTGTGTGTGCAATATTTGGGGTGAGGTTTTTTGCAAGCGGAAGCTTGCATGTAATGGGAGTATAAATGTCTCGCGCAAAGTCGCGGTTTAATTAGATTTACAGTTTTTAAGGCGCAAAGGTGGCCTGTTGCTGTTTGAACTATGATTTTTTTGATTTTTATGATGGGTATGAAACATTATATTGTGCGCCATGTTAGTGCCTGGTTTGTGTGTGCAATATTTGGGGTGAGGTTTTTCGCAAGCGTAGGATTGCGTTTAATAGGACGCAGCGAACAGTTGAGATTCATTTTATGTCGTGTCAGAGCCCCGTCTAACTAACTGACTCGAGTGCGCTTCGCTGAACACTCGCGCCAGTGGAGGGGCAGTTCGCTCAATCCTGTCATTGCGAAAGTTCTCGCGAGGCAATCTTAAATCACGTTCTTGTCCATCGACTTCTGTTCAATAGCGGAATCGCAATCATGAGACCGCGCTCCTTACCCTCTGAGGTCGCAAACACCGGCCAAATGAGTGACAGTAAAACTTTTTTCTATTTTAATATGGTAAGTCCGAGATTAATTCAATATGTTTGGTATTGCGACCGACTAAATGGTATGCCGGAATAGTTGTTTTGAAAAGATTAAGACATTGGTACTCTTAAATAACAATTAAAAGGTTGAAGGAATAGAACTGGCAATAATATGATTAATAAGATTCAAATAAAAGGCTATAAAACAATCAGGGACTTAGAATTTGAATTGAGTCCCATTAATATTTTGATTGGTGCAAATGGAGTAGGTAAGTCCAATTTTATTTCTTTTTTTAAATTAGTTCAAAGTCTCTATGAGCAATCTCTGGAGATATATTCTATGCAGGCTGGCGCAGAGAATTTATTGCACTTTGGACGGAAAGTGACGGAAAAAATATATGGCTATCTGGAGTTTGATAACAATAATGCTTATGATTTTAACCTGGTACCTAGGAATAATGATTCTCTTTTTATTACCTATGAATATGTTTATTTTCATAGAACTGCACAATATGGTGGTGGCTGGGCGGATTATTTAATTGGTGTAAATGCGAAAGAAGCTGCAATAACAAGTGATTCAACTCAAAAGACGTCGAGTTATGTAAGAAGTTATCTAAAATCGTTTAGAATTTATCACTTTCATGATACCAGTGCGACAGCTCGCATCAAGCAGAAAGGGAAGATTGATGACAATGGCATGTTAAGAACTGATGCAAGCAATTTAGCTGCATATTTATATTTCCTGCAAGAAAAGCATAGGAAGGTTTTCAGACGAATTGAATTGACAATTCAATCTGTTGCGCCTTTTTTTGAAAAATTTATACTCAGGCCAGATAGACTCAAGGAAGATACAATACAATTAGAATGGAAAGAAAAAGGTTCCGAAATGTACTTAAATGCTAGTCATATCTCTGATGGGACACTGCGTTTTATGGCATTGGCGACGTTATTGCTGCAGCCAGAGACCCCGGAAGTAATAATAATAGACGAACCGGAATTAGGGTTACATCCTTTTGCAATAAATAAGCTGTCGGGACTAATAAAAAAGGCATCCACAAAAAGTCAGATCATTATTGCAACTCAATCCATGAATCTCATTGACAACTTTGAACCAGGCGACATCATTACAACTGATAGAGAGGATAACCAATCGGTACTCAACCGGCTAGATGGGGAAAAACTAAAAAGTTGGCTTGAAGAATATCATAGCCTGAGCACATTGTGGAATAAAAATGTAATAGGAGGTACACCATGAAACGTTTGATAATTATTGTTGAGGGGCAGACTGAGGAGGAATTTGTAAAAGAGGTGCTGACCCCGTATTTCAATGTAATGGGTATCTATTCTGTAATACCCATTAAGATTATTACCAACATCAATATTGAAACCAGTAAGATATCGAAGGGAGGGTTTTCGAACTACGACCATTTAAAACGGGATGCCCTAAAATATCTCAGAGAACCTGATACGATTGTCACGATGTTTGTAGATTTTTTCAGAATTCCGGTATCGGTGCCCGGATACCAGAAGTGTATGGTATTACCGTTGGTGAATCAAAAGATCGATTCCCTTCAATTGGCTATTGAGGCAGACATCAATCACCCCAATTTTATAGCCTATATCCAAAAGCATGAATTTGAGGCATTGTTATTTGCGTCAAACAGAGGATTTGAAGAATTATTTGACGCTCGGGTACACCATAAAACCCAAGCAATAATTGATCAGTTCCCTGACCCCGAGGAAATCAATTCGAGACCAGAGTATGCCCCATCAAAACGGCTCATAGCTATTATGCCTTCCTACGAAAAGATCGTAGATGGGAATATGCTAGCACTGGAATTGGGAATTGATGAAATTATGGAAAAATGCGGACGATTCAGAAACTGGATCGATGCAGTGACAAGAGCAATGCAAGCGCCATAATGCCACAATTGGTTAGTACAAAGGATGGCCAGATACAGGTAAAAAACATAATGAATATTTCTGAAGCGTGGCACTTTACAAAGGCGATTCCCCCACTGTTTGCTGCGTGTCGTTGCGTCCTCCCTCATTAAAGAGTCCGCTAAGGAAAACTTCATTTTCCCTACAGCATTTGTAACCACCTAGCTCCGGAGTTAAGCGAAATACAATAATTTGTTCAATTAAATTGTGGGGGCTTCGGCCCGAATCAATATTTTTTTAGGTGTCCCATACTTTTGAAAAGTGGGACACCTAGGTGGTTGGGTTGGTGGCGATTATGGTTGAGGGCAAGAACCCCGCCAAGGCCCGGCAGGCGTGATGTGGGTGGTTCTTCGCTGCGCTCATGACTGCCAGCCGGGCAGGCAGAATGACAAAAGTTAGAGGGCAAGGTCGTCTTGTGAGGTAGCCTGCCTGGCGGCAGACAGGCTTCACTACGTTCGCAAAGGCCGTTTTTTTGATGTGTGGTTTTGGTTGAGCACAAGAACGTGATGAGGGAGGTTCTTCGCTGCGCTCAGAATGACAAAAGTTAGTGGGCAAGAACGAGATGTGAGGTTGCTTCACTGCGTTCGCAATGACCAGTTCTTAATATGTCCTTAGCCCGCCCCAGGTCTCAGCGCCCCGCTTCATCCATGTGAATTTTGGAAAGCACGATTGTCGGGTGTATTGCCACGCTCCAAACTGCCCGGGTATGATGTAGAGAATTAATAAATATGAAATTAGGCCATTGATAAACGCTGCAATATTGGGCTCACCAAGGCTTGCGACAACAACATGGCACGGTTTTTAAATAGTTTGTACAGTATAAAAATCAAACTGAACATGAGAAAAGTATTTGCATTGGCATTATGCGTAGGTATCGCATTTACTGGTTTTAGCCAGGATAAAAAAGTAAAGGTTAAAGAAGAAACCAAGGTACAAAAAACATCGACCATACCACAGAAAGTGCATAATACGTTCAGCAAGCACAAACATTACAGTGGCAAGAAAGTAACACACAAAAAAGTGGTGGAAAAGACACAAGCAAAATAATACCAAACAACCAAGCAAACAAACAGTTACCCCTGTCGGCAATTTCATTGCAGCGGGGGTATTTGTTTTTTGGGGTTCGGGGTATGGATATAGGTGTCCCACACTTTAAAAGTGTGGGATACCTGAATAGCCGCTGTATTTTAGTTGAGGGCAAGTACCATCGTAAGGTTGCTTCCTGCGTCGCAATGACGGTTGTTGGCAAGAGCGTTGTGCAGGTAGGTGTGCCACACTTTAAAAGTGTGGCACACCTGGGTGGTTTAGCTGAGGGCAAGAACCCCGCCAGGGCCGGGCAGGCGTGATGTGTGAGGTTCTTCGCTGCGCTCAGAATGACAAAGGTTGAGGGCAAGAACGTCATGTGGCTTATCACCCCTGATCCCGCCAACGGGCGGGATCGGTCCCACTCTTAAAATAAGAGGGGAGCTGTCGCTTAGCGCCCCGTTTTGTTTGGGCTTGTTCCGGCACACAATTGTCAAATTGTCGAATCGCCGAATCGTCAAATTTCCGTTCAAATCACCAAATTGTCGATTTGTTAAATATGGCATCTAAAGGGCATGTTTCTTTCGGGTTTCGGGTTTTTTCGTATCTTTCCCCGCGGTATGAGCAATCATACCTTTTTTATTGCCTGTTGTGGGCGCAATAAATATTTATTACAACAATTATGTATGCATTCCTTGAGGGTGACCTCGTGTATAAATCGCCGTCGTTGCTCACGTTGCTGGTGGGTGGGGTTGGTTATGAAATAAATATCACTTTACAGACGTATAGCCACATCGTTAACCTGGAAAAATGCAGGTTATATACGCACCTTCAGGTGCGGGAAGATGCCTGGGTTATGTATGGTTTTGCCGATGAGGAGGAGCGTTCTACGTTCCGGCAGCTGCTCAATATTAATGGGGTGGGGTCGGCAACGGCGCGTATAATTTTGTCTTCCCTTACTACCGATGAACTGGAACGGGCCATTTTCCATGAGGATGCCAAGACGCTGGAAAAGGTGAAGGGTATAGGTGCAAAAACCGCACAACGCATTATACTTGAATTAAAAGGAAAGGTTTTAAAACAAAAAGATTCTGCTGCTTTATCGGTAGTAAAACACAATACTATACCTGAAGATGCGTTAATAGCCTTAGTTAACCTTGGCATCACCAAGGCTATGGCTGAGAATGCTATTAAAAAAATTACGAATGCTGCTTCACTCACCGTGGAAGAGCTCATCAAACAGGCGCTCCGGGCGTTGTAACAAAACCGATAAACAGTAAACATTGAAGGGCAGGCATAATTTTGGATATAGGTTAATCGCTTTTATAGCACTGGCAGCAGTGATAGCTACTGCTGCTGCGCGGCCACACCGTCCGTTTTTTGCTTTTTTCAATCCGGGTGGTGGCAGCGATACCACGGGCAGTGACTCTACGGTGGTAGAAGATACGGCGCACAAACTGCACTTTCCGCTCCATGACAAGACGGGTGACCCGATGACGGATTACAACCGCCCCCGCAGTATGGACCTGCAAGACCCGAGCAATCAGAGAAAAACTTTTGAATACGACGCTGATTCCAACCGATATAATTACAGCGATATGCTGGGCAGGGGATATGTGCGTACGCCTACTTATATGTCGCTGAACGAGTATCGCGACTACAAGGGCAAGATGGATGACGATGCGTATTTCCAGCGCAGGCTCGATGCCATGATGCTCTTTAACAAGAAGCCTGAACTGCCTCAAATGTACAAGGAAGGTTTGTTCGACCGCATTTTCGGGGGCGATAAGATCTCGGTAAAGCCGCAGGGTAATGTGGATGTGACTTTCGGTGGGACGTGGCAGAATATCAAGAACCCTACGCTGGTGCAGCGGGCTCAGAAATACGGCATCTTCGATTTCGATATGCAGATGAATATCAACCTGCTGGCTACCGTGGGTGATAAACTGAAGCTGAATATCAGTAACAATACCAAGGCTACGTTCGATTACCAGAACATGCAGAAGCTGGACTACAGCGGCAAGGAAGATGAAATGCTGAAGAAGATTGAGGCGGGTAATGTGAGTTTCCCGCTGAAAAGTAACCTGATCAGCGGTGTGCAATCGCTGTTTGGTTTGAAGGGGCAGTTTCAGTTTGGTAAGTTGTGGGTAACGGGTGTTATCTCTCAGCAGAAGTCGCAGCGCAAGAGCCTTACCCTCCAGGGCGGATCTCAGGCGCAGCAGTTTTCTATTAAGGCCGATGCTTATGAGGAAAACAAGAACTTCCTCCTTTCCCAATATTTCCACGATCATTACAACAAGGCGCTGGAAAACTTCCCTGTTATTAATTCGCAGATCACGATCAATAAAATACAGGTGTGGATCACCAACCGTAACGGAGCCGTAAATGGCGTTCGTGAGGTGCTGGCGTTCCAGGATCTGGGTGAGGCAAATCCGTTTCAGGAAACCATGAACAATGGTTCGCCTACGGTAAGAAACGGACTGCCGGACAATGCCAGCAATAAACTGTATTCTCAGTTGCTGTACAGTCCTAACGGGCGTAAGCAGGGTTCGGCAGTCAATGTACTGCCACCGCTGGGACTGGAAGCGGGTCGCGACTTTGAACATACTACTGCCCGTCAGCTGGCACCAACGGAATTCAGCTTTAACCCTCAGCTGGGTTACATTATGCTGCGTACGCAAATGAACCCCGATGATGTGTTGGGTGTGGCGTACCGCTATACCTTTAAGGGCAAGGTGTACCAGGTGGGTGAATTTGCCGAAGA
>CANCOG010000288.1 GCA_947379685.1 Flavipsychrobacter stenotrophus
AAGGCTCGGGCTATTCGTTTGATCTTATTGCACAAAAAACGAAGACGAACATTGTAAGAAGGTGATATTTGACAGTAGCCCCGGCCTTCAGGCCTACCGTGTACCCACATCTTTTTTAGCTGTGCTGTCCAGCTGTAATGCGCCGTTAGGTGCTACCGGTTTGTAGAAAAGATATATATAATCATACGATGCCCCGTCGGGGCTACCCTCCAAATTGACGCAAAGGGTACCTCATAACGGGGCATTTGCGACATTATCGCCTAAAAATTACTAACCGGTGCTCCTATTGGAGCAGTTCATATTCTGAAAAATAACTTGTGGGTACACGGTAGGCCTTCAGGCCGGGGATTATATTGCAACTCATCCGGCTTTAGCCAAATCGTTACTTGGTAGCATCCCGGGTAGTTTTGTTAATTCCGGTTGACTGCCAATTTTTCAATATCGGCATGAAGTGCCTAGCGGAAATTCTTACCTCCCCTTACTCAACTGCTTATACTCCTGGTGGGAAATAATACGATAATCATCCGGAATATTAAACACCGAATTTTCTACAGGTGATACACTTACATGTTCAGCCTCCATGTGCATGATAAAACCGTTCTCATCCTTATAATCGAAGGACAGCGGCATAAATCGCACATCGGGGAAACGTTCAAATGTGATCGACTTATCAGGATACCAATCCGGAGTATAGTAGACTACCGATCTGTTGCCATCCGGATATACTATCTCACCTTTAAAAACTGTGATACCGGCAATTATCTTACCAATATTTCTGTTTTCATTGAAGGTATAGCCTGCGAACTTCTTTTGGCGGGTAGCGATCTCGGCCATATTGAGCTGAATGGCGAACTTCTTGCCATTCCTGGTTTGCAGTGAATATGCCGAATTGTTGGTACAATTGATCACCAACACATCCTGGTAGCCATTATTAAGCTTAAGTTCTTTTCGAATCCTCCCGCCCTTGAAGGTAAAATTGTATACGCCTTCATACACTTTATTGTCGGTGGCTTCGAGCTTCACCTTGTATGCAATGGCTCCCTCCACAAAGGGTTTTTGAGCATGAGCGCAGAACGCCATGACCAAAACGTAGGCTGTTAATAAGGAAAATTTCACTTTCATTCTGAGAATGGGATGTCAAAAGCTGAAGGTTACCTCATCTAATTTTGATGAAAATTACGTATTTGTTGTGATTATTAACGTTTTTAGAGAAATTATATTTTCTATAGCATTTTCCGACCGTTACAATTCGTACATTGCTACATTAATTCAGATTAAGTTTAGTGCTATGATTTCTTTCAGCAAAGTAAAAAAGGCAAGAGGGTTTATCGCCGGTGCGGCTATTACGGCCACTGCGTTTTTATTCATTCATGCGCGGTCATCCAACGATCCCTATTTCGAAATCTCTAAAAACCTCGATATCTATTCAAACCTGTTCAAGGAATTGAATACCTATTATGTGGACCCTATTGAACCCGGCAAACTGGTGAAAACCGGTGTTGATGCAATGCTGGAAGACCTCGACCCATATACGAATTTCATAACCGAATCCGATATTGAAGAATACGAATTCATGACTACCGGTAAGTATGGCGGCATTGGTGCCAACATGCACCGCAAGGGCGATGAAATTTATATTGGAGATGTATATGAGAACAGCCCTGCACAAAAAGCCGGATTGCATTCTGGAGATGTTGTACTCACCATCGATAACCAGGTCGTAAAAGGCAAAAGTGTTGAAGACCTGAGCTCTCTGTTGAAGGGCTCCCCGGGCACACAGCTCACCATGAAAATAAAGGATGCCTATACTGGTGCCGAAAACTCAAAGATCATTACCAGGGGTGAGATCGAAATTTCCAGCGTTCCCTATGCGGCATTGATTGGCGAGAAAAAAGATATCGGATACGTAAAGCTTACCCAATTTACCCAGGGTTGTGCCAGGATGGTAAGGGACGCATTCGATAGCCTACAGAAAGCCCAGCCTGCCATGCGCGGGCTGGTGTTTGACCTACGCAATAACCCTGGAGGGCTGGTTGATGAAGCCGTAAATATCTGTAATATTTTTGTTGACCGCGACCAGCTCGTGGTAAGCACCAAGGGCAAAATTCCCGATATGGACAAGGAATACCGCACTGCCGGTACTGTCTGGAATAAAGACATTCCGTTAACCATCATTGTCAATAAATCGTCCGCTTCAGCTTCAGAAATTGTTTCAGGCACTGTGCAGGATCTCGACCGGGGGGTAATTCTCGGTGAACGTTCTTACGGCAAGGGACTCGTGCAGGTAACCCGTCCGTTGGGCTTTAATTCACACCTGAAACTCACTATTGCGCGCTACTACACGCCCAGCGGCCGTTGCATACAGGCACTCGACTATACCCACAGGAATGCTGACAAATCTGTAAGCGTTTTTGCCGATTCAATGAAAAAATCCTACAAAACGATGAATGGCCGCACAGTATTGAGTGGCGGTGGCATTGAACCCGACGTAAAGATCAAGGATGACCCCATGAGCATGATAGCCGTAACACTGTATACCAAGAACTATCTGTTCGACTACGCTACCGAATATGCCGGCAAACACCCAACAATTCCCGAAGCTGCTAAATTCTCCCTCAGCGATGCTGAGTTCAATGATTTCACCAAGTGGCTCGATAAGAAAGACTATTCCTACAAAACAGAGACTGAAGATGAGCTGGACTCGCTGAAAGCAATGGCCGTAAAGGAGAAATACTACGAGGACTCTAAAAAAGAATTTGAATCCCTTAAAGCCAAGCTGTCGCACGACAAAAAACAGGACCTGCTCAAAAACAAGGATAACGTAAGGTACATGCTCGAAAACGAGATCGTTTCCCGCTACTACTTTACCCGCGGTCGCATTGCCCAAAACCTCCAGCACGATAAGGAATTGGACAAAGCCATCGCCATCCTTAATCAACCAACAGAATATAAGGCTATTTTGAAGGTAAAGAAGTAGTACAAGATCACGAATCAAATACTAATAAAAAGCCCCGCCGGTAGTTCGCAAATGCGCTCATTCCGGCGGGGTTATTTTCTACTGACAGGGCTTGCAAGCAATAAGCAAGCCAATAATGAGATTTCGTTAAGGCTGCTGCACCAGCAATTGAAACTGGTCACGCTCCATTATGATCAACTCATTTGATGACCCAGATGAAGCGTGAGTGTAGTGAATCAGAAGGCTCGCGTCAACTGAATACGTTTTCCATTTTTTACTTTTTACTTTTTACTCTTCACTTTTGTCCACTTACTCAACCAAAAACTTCCTTGTCACAGGGCTCATTCCAGACAAATCCAGGGTAATAAAATAGATGCCGTCTGCCAGTTCCGGGAGATTGATCAGCTCAGTATTATGACTCTGGTCCAACCTTTCATTGACACGCAATATGGTTGCCCCCGTCTCACTGGTAATGGTAAAAGAAGCCATCACAGCTTGGCTGTTCGGCAACTGAATATCTATCTTCAGCAAATCCCGGCACGGATTAGGGTATACATCCGATACAATCACTTGGTCTGTATGCGGGCTAGTGACACCCGTGTTATGATAGGCTGTGTCGCTATTCGCGAAAACAAACTGGCTGTTAAATGAAGTTACATGGCTGGTCGACTTCCAGGTTAGGCTGCAGTTGTTGAGCGCATACTGCAATGTGCAGGCACTATCCAGTTCACTGCCCCATGTGTTCCCGAAAGCCCCCGAAGGCCTCGCAAACAAACGGAAGTTACCAGCCCGGTAGCCAGGGTAGGCAATCCTCAACCTGCTGAAAACAAGGCTATCGGGTTGTGTAAATGTTGCATTGTTACCGTAATTATTAACAACGAAATATCCCTTAACTGTTGGGCGCGTATCAGGCTTGGTGTCGGGATTACTATATAGGTGAAAAGCAACGACCTCGCCATCGGGGTAAGTGCTGGCTGTTGGCAGGTGCAGTTTAAAGTCTGCTGGAGAAAAGTCGTTCAGCCCCGCACTGCTAACCGCTGTATTCCGATACATAACGCCAGACGACACCGGTGCTGTAGAGGTAACAATATTTGCCGCCGGCACCGAAACACTGAAATTGTTCTTCAGGTCATACAGGTTACCACCCAGTGGGTCGTACTGGTTGAACTGATAGTATTTTATAAGCCCGGTTTCCGTTGCAGGATTGGTTATAAGGTGCATCTTCTCCCTTACTTCACTTTGGCTAAGCGCATAATTAAATATCTTCACCTCGTCTATCTTGCCATTATAGCGGGACCCTTGCCCCTGGTGGTTATCGAGGTTCAATACAAAAGGTGATTGCGAAAGGTCTATTGCCGGCATAGGTGAGTAGCTGTTAACAGTATCTGCAATACCGTTCAGGTACATCACCACCCCGGTTGGGCTATAGGTGAGTACAATGTAATTCCACTTTGTACTGTCACAAACAAGGCTGCTGGCATTTGAATAGTTCACCATACTATCTGTATAGCAAAGTCTGAGGTTTGGCGTATAGCCGTTGAAAATAAACCCGAATCCAAACCCGTAACCACCACCGCCTGGGTAAACATCGTGCGACACCAGCTGCGAGAAACTGCTCTGGTTGCCGCTCGGTTGCGCCCAGCACGAAATAGAGAAATTATTACTGTTGATATTGGCCGTACCGATATTTACTGTTTGTGAAGTCCCGTTAAGCTGCAGGCAAAGCCCAGCAACCGTATCTGCCCCGCAATGGTCGTCAGAAACGATAATCATACTATCCACAGTGCGGGTGTGCGTCTGTGCAGCAGCATTCGTCACCGTTAGCGAAACTTTATAATAACCTGCACCCGGATATACTACCTGCGGCGTACGTGACGTAGTACTGCTTACCCACGATGCACCCGGAAATGACCACGAGCGGCTCGCTCCCGTATAATTGACCATGGAATAGTCATAGAAATTCACGGTATCTCTTGCGCAGCCCACATACTTCCTGTCTGCCATAGGCTGCGCCACCGGTGCGCCTGTAGCATACAGTGGAGATTCCCATACACCGCAATTGCCACACAAGCGAATTTTATTGTCCCTGTAAAACAACAGCGCTCCTTCCCTGGCCTCAACGCTGCCCGGCAACCCGGTACTAAAGTCTATCCAATCAGTCATGGCTGAGTCCCGGTAGTACACCTTCGAAGGTCGTGTGTTGGTTATGGCATAAACACCGTGGTTGCTGCCTCCATGAAACTGCAGGAATGAAACAGTCTTGCCCATCAGTGTTGTACCGGTAATATTCGTCCAGCTGGTGCCTCCGTCCATAGAACGGTACACTTTATTAGTGACTGCCGCCGCCGACATACACAAATACACCTCATTTTCATTGAGCGGGTTTACTGCAACATCGGTATTGTAATAAAACCAGGTTGAAGGCAGCGTAATCTGGCTCCAGGTACTCCCTCCGTTGGTTGTTTTATAAAATCCGTTCTTGGCACAAACGTAGATCACCGAAGGCTTGCTGCGGGCAATTTCGAATCGCCACACCTTGTTCCCATTGCCAAAATTATGCAGTGCCGTATAAGAAGCTCCGCAGTTGCCCGACTTCCACAATAAACTATCTTGCCCCAGATAAAACACATTGGAATAGCAGGGGTCGATCACCAGCTTGCTCGAAAACAGACCATAGTAATCGTCCTGTGGCCACATGGTGTTCGTTATGTTCGGGTAATTGTACTGAATGGCGCCACTGAGGGATGCCGGTACTTTTACATTGCCAATATCCCTGAAACCTGTTGCCATAGAATGGCCCTGGTATACGTGCCCTGTAGCCGATTCACCGCCACCCAGCGAAAGTGCTTTCCCACCACCATAGCTTTCAACTATTGCAGTATTACCATTGTGGTAACGGCCACCTACAACAATATCTTCATCCCATCCCTGACCAAAACCCCAGAAATCAGAACTCCGTAGTCCATTGTCGCGCACGGTCCAGTTGGCTGTATTCGTATAAAAATCACTGGAATAATTAACACCTCCATCGGTAGCAATATAGGCATCACCTCCCAGCGCCACGGCACACTGCATATCGGGGTGTAAACCGAATGGCCCGGAATAACCACCAACCGGGTGAAAATTCACTCCCCCGTCGGTCGACTTATAGCTGGTGGTTGTACCCACAATTACATCGTTCACGTTGGATGGAGACACCACAATACCCAGGTCGTAATACCCCTGCCCGTCTGACATACCCAAACCCGTAGTAGCTGAGCTGCCGGTGAGCGTGGTTACAACGGAAGTTACTGTCGTGTCCCAGGTTGCGCCCCTGTTCGTACTCTTCAGCACACACGGCGGAGTACTGTTACCCAGGTTTACACAATATACCGTATTAGTACCTGCCACGGTCGCACCTATTCTGGCACCCGAGGTTGTATATGCCGAAAGCGAACCGGTAACATTGGAAAAGCTGGAACCACGATCGGTAGAACGCAACAACACCAGCAAGTGAGCCGATGTAGACCCAACTGCATAAACGGTATCGGT
>CANCOG010000289.1 GCA_947379685.1 Flavipsychrobacter stenotrophus
TCAAAGACTGTTGCTCATTTTGCCATTCTTGATAGGGAATATTAAGGACAGAACGACACTGTACTACATTTGAATTCAGAACTAATATTCACTAATTTTATTCAATGCAGCCTGCTAGTATCAGATTGAGCGTCTCGTTCTACATTTATTTACACTACCTAACGTACCTATTTGCATTATGGACGTTTGCTACGTTATGCATTATTACATTCATAAATGATCTTTCTCAATTGCTGTTGCTGCCAATTGCAATTGGCTTGTTTGGGGCAGGATATTTCCCAATAAGGAAGCTGGTGAAAATGCCGCGATTATATGTTAGGGGAGATGGTGTTCAAATCGATAAAAGGTGCTACAGTTGGTTGGAGATAAAGGAAATTGAGGTTAACGTTTGCCGGTTGCCAAAACACATTTTGGGTAAAGCCCCTTTTGGCATGTGTATTTCTCTAATTGAAGGAACGGAGCAATTTTTTTTTGGAGGAAAACTATCGCAATTTTTATAAAGTGCAAGATCTCGTTGCAGGCATTGCGACAGCTCATAATATCATGGTTATTGACAATGCTGATGGTGAGGATTCTGAAGAGGAATAGTTACATAAACGGGCGTTACAAACGCCCTGCCGTGGCATCCACGTTGCAAACGCGGACGAGTGCGGGGATTAGTGGCACCTACTTCTATTGTTTCGCAAGCGGACGCTTGCATGAAGGGGGACGAAGCGGGACGCTTAGACCAGATAAGGAGCGCCTATAATAATGACAATGCCCGTTGCTGTACTAACTTTTACAATCGAATTACAATCTTCAATTCCAGCGGTGACCGCTGGCACGCTTTTTCTATTTTTTATTTTGAGGCTTTAGTGATTCTGGAGAAAGGCCGGCGAATTTATAAATCTAATAAAATCCGATCTATGTTGACAAAAGCGCATTCCCGAACAATTGCTCAATTAGAAGAGCAAAACCGAAAACTCGCGGCAAGAGTGAAACTGCTGG
This sequence comes from Flavipsychrobacter stenotrophus, assembly GCA_947379685.1. Lineage (GTDB taxonomy): Bacteria > Bacteroidota > Bacteroidia > Chitinophagales > Chitinophagaceae > Flavipsychrobacter > Flavipsychrobacter stenotropha_B. Next base: position 988 of record CANCOG010000289.1, read on the forward strand.
AAGATATTACCCATAGTATGGGACACAACTTCAGGGGGGCCGTTGGCAGTATTGGGATTATGAATGACCTTCTGATTGAAAAAGCTGAAACTGGATTTGTAGAGGACGAAAACGAAATATTAAAGACCGGGGAAATCCTTCACCATATTGGCAACAGTTCAAGTGCACTACTTCAGACACTGAATGAGATGATGGCCGTTGTAAACCAGGATCTAAATGAAGATCTTCATTTTGTAGATTGCGATATTACGGAAATTTCAAACGGTGTGGTTGAGCAGCTTTACGGAACGGTGGTTCAGAAGCACGCGAAAATTGTATTCAATTTTGCGGTAAAACACTTCAATTATGCAAAAACCCACCTGGAAAACCTGCTTTACAATCTGATCAGCAATTCATTAAAATACTCACGGCCACAAGTGCAACCGGAAATAATTGTGTCGTCTAAAATGGTAAATGGTCACCCGGTTCTGGCAGTGGAAGACAATGGCCTGGGTATTGACCTGCTCAAATACGGCAGTATACTTTTCGGATTAAATCAAACGTTTCATCAAGGTTATGACAGCAGGGGAATTGGGTTGTTTATCACAAAAAGGCAAATTGAGGGCCTTGGCGGAAAGATAGCTGTAGCAAGTGAAGTGGGGAGGGGAACTACATTTGAGGTAACTTTGTAGGTGAGTCTCCCGAAACAACCAAGACACATCGTTGTTTAAGATGGATTGTCACCAGATGTGACCTGGTAGTTTTGGCCCGAACGAACGCCTTCGAACACTGCTTTTTTACAATATATTGGAATCCAGTTAGCCAGAAAGAGAAATGCCCTTTTATTAAACTATCTTCATAGCCAATATCTGGGGCTCTTTGATAGATAAGGGTTGTAAATATATGCAATGAATAAGGAAGGTCCCATAATAGTGATAGAAGATGATATCGACGACCAGCACGCACTTGCCGAGATATTTCTGAAATTGGGGTATAAAAACAAGATCTGCTTTTTTGCCGATGGAAATGATGCTCTGGAATTTATCAACATGACTGATGTACAACCATTCCTTATTCTTTCTGACATCAATATGCCTAAGATCGATGGGTTCGAGTTAAGAAACAAGGTTTTTACAAATGAGGAATTGCACACTAAGTGTATCCCCTACCTGTTCTTTACCACGAGTGCAACCAGGAAATCGGTTATAGACGCCTATGCACTATCGGTACAGGGGTTCTTTATTAAAGCAGGGACAATGCAGGGTCTGGAAAATACCATTAGAAAAATAGTTGAGTATTGGAAGGAGTGTATAGCCCCCAGTGAATTCGAGTGAATCCCATAGTTTCAGTTGAGGCATTTCGATTTACAATGGGCTTCCAAAAACTTTAGTATATTAGATTATCACAGCTTCGAACGCAAGTGCGTCGAGAGTCCCACGCATCCGAAAATAATCTGAACAATAAAATTGGTATCACATTGCTCCCCCCTTGCGATGGGTTTCACGACTAATTCATGTCAGTCTGGCAACCTAAAAAAGCTTTTTGCGATTTGCATTAATTGGAGCATATTGCCGGGTATTCTGCCAGCCATTAACTTAATGATAGATTCCTTTTTTGGTGCAATAGCTTCAGTAGTGATACCCAACAGGCAACTTTATTTTTCCGGGCACGGTTTTTTAGTTCAATGGTTGCTGATGAACCAATCCATCAGCTTATTGCAAATTATGCCAAAAAACCTCTTTGTTGCTATCGGGTTGCTGATCTCGTTTTTCATTTCTATAGAAGCGCTGGCCCAACCAGTTGGACCCGAGCAGGTAAAAACGGGCATCTACATTACGAGCATACATAACATTGATTTCAAACAAAAGGAATACGCCATCGATCTATGGCTGTGGCTGCGATACAAGAACAGAAAGTTCGATTTCCTTCAAAACCTGGAGATACCTCAGGCCAAGACGGTAAACAAGTATTTTTCCACTATAGACACATCGGGAGACAAGGTTTATTTACTGATGAAGCTACAGTGTGTCATGAAGGATGAATGGCGTATCGAGAATTTCCCTTTTGACCGGCAGAACCTGCGATTTGCCATTGAAAATTCTCAGTTTGACTCCCAGGCTTTGGTTTTTGTGCCAGACACTTTCGGCAAACATTTTGACGAGCGATTTACGCTTCGCAAATGGCATATTGACAGTATAAAAATAGCTTCCGGAATAAAGGTTTACGAAACGGGGTTTGGCGACTCGACCATACAAACACCACGCAGCGCCTATAGCACATATAAAGTTAGACTTGTGCTAACACGGGCTGCAATGGGCTTGTTCTGGAAAATGTTCCTGGGCATGTACTTGTCTTTTCTTATCGCGTTCATGTGTTTCTACATTCATACTGATAGCATCGATTCGCGGTTTGGATTGAGTGTAGGTGCTTTGTTTGCAGTGGTAGGTAACAAATATATTATTGATTCGGCACTACCGGAATCGACTACGTTTACATTAGTCGACACCTTGCATGGAATCACATTGCTTTTTATATTACTGATCATGGCGGCCAACTCGTATGTGCTCAAACTCTCTAAGCTGGAAAAGTCGGCCAAGGCTGAGCGATTTGATAAGGTTTGTGCCATGGTGCTGATGAGTTCGTATCTTATTTTAAATGGGTTCTTTATCTACAAGGCGAATCATTGACGGCGAAAACGGGCATTCTGCGCTCACCTCGCAGACTTCCATGGCGCGCAGAAATAAAGTATATTTGCCTTACATCTATGAAACGCATTACTTTGCCTTATACCCGTGAGGTATCTCTTTATCTGCAATTGTTTATTGTTTTGCACACGGTTGTATATGGAGGAATGTATTTTAGTGGAATCCAAACTGAACGTGCCCTTCTTTTTCTAAAAGTATTTACGCTTCCATCTTTGTTTTTACTTTCCAATAACTTGCCATTTTTCGATTTCAAAGACGATGAAAAAGTAAGTATAAAGGAGGCTTGGATCATACTTCCGTTCAAACATCACTTCGCCTATTTTTTGACTTTCTGCACGCTCCTGAACTACGTAGCCGCTACCTCGGCGCTGCTCAAAGGAGACAGTAGTGCATTATGGTTAGCGATAACTGTGGTGGTTCTTCTGCTGGAAATGTTCGCATTTAACAGCAACAATATTTTGTTTAACGACAGCCACCTGTCGGAAAGCGAGCAATTAGCGATTGAACAATCTTTCAATGACCCGGGAGGTTTTAGCTATTCTGAATCAGGGTTCAAGTACCAAAATAATGACCTGGCGTTTGAATGCGATTGGCATGAAATCATTGAAATTAAGGCGCTGAAAACCGACAATATGACTTTTGACACTGTTCATATGATCATAACAACAGAAGACGGGAGGGAGCTTTGCATAAATGAAGACATGCCGGTATGGCGGGTATTTATAGAAGCGATGTCTTCAACATTACCGGGCATTCACCCCAATTGGGAATTCAAGGTAACAGAAAAGCCATGTGAGCTGTGCGAAACGATTGTTTATGAAAGGGATAAAGTTCTCCCTGAATAAAAGTATGAAGCCGGGGAGGGCAAAATCATTGACTAATTAAGGTTTTTTGTTGCCGTCCACCTGTTGTTCAACACCTTCGGCGTTGGTGTTATTTGTGCACATACCGCCTCCACGATGGCTATCGGGATCACCGGCCGCTATTGTTGCTGAAGCCCGTCGGGCTACTTTAATTCATTGAAATTGACAGGACAAGGGCAATTACATGAACGGGTGTTACAAACGCCCTGCCGTGGCATCCGCGTTGCAAACGCGGACGAGTGAGCATAAACTTAAGGTCAGCTGAACGGTATTACGCTCTTTCAGAGCTTGTCCTAATTACGACTTTCATCACATGGCTGCACCCTGTGCTAGTCGATTACGGCCCATCAGGCCGGAATAAACTACCAAGGAACGATTTGAAAAAAAAATTTTACATTCCGCATTTTACGAAGTAATTGTAGTTCAAGCCATCGAGACTTTCTTTAATCAAGTATTGTGCAATAGAGCCGAAAACAATATCTGGGAATTGCCCCAACTACATGGGGCCGAATTCCGGCTAGCGAATATACCGCCGGATAAATGTATCCTTTACCCTGGTTGCCCTGGAAAAATAGGGCACCCATATGCTGGCAGCCATCACACTTTTTAGAATCTCTTTGTAATCGGCACCAACTGATGGGAACAAGGCATAACAAAAAATGGAATCGCTGACCACGATGATAAGCGAGGACATGTACAATATTTTTATCAGGCGGGGTAAGATATCGCGTTGCTTAACATACAGAATAATGCAAAAAATTGTGTAGCACAACATGATGATGTTGGCAATATACTCTACTTCCAGCAGAGCTTTGTACGGTACAACTGATTTCGTTCCGTCGTAGGCCTGCCATACTGCATTGGAAAAATAACCTACACTGAATATTAGATAGATCCTCTGGATAATGGAAAAGAACAGGCCGACCAGTGGCAGTATAAGCCAGCCCCCTATTGCGAGGGGCTGCATGTAGATGCCCATCTCATTTTCGGCACGGGTCTTATACAAACGCATCCCTATGTGCGTGCAACCGGCTATCAACACAATGGCCAGAAGTATTGCCATAAAGTTGGGGGCATCACCTCCGCTATTGCTCAGGCTATAGTTACCGCTTTTGTTTCCTGGAACGTAGGTAAATGAATAGGCGAGGCATTCATCGAGCATTTTCTTGCGGTCCTTTTCATATTTGGCAATATCTCCGGGAGCTATATGATCTTTAAGAAAGGCAAAGGTATATTGCAGGGAAAGCTGCCGATCATGTGTGCTGGCATCATAGGCAAATGTGTAGGCGTCTCCCGATATCCGCTCACTTTTACGGGCAACATCCCATTCAAACGGGGTATTTACCAACACATTCACGTGCATGCTAAAAGGGTAATTTACAGCAATAGGATATACCTTTTTCGTCCCCACCTGGGGCAATTCATTACGGATATGGTAGGCGTACAAACTCGCCGAATATTTGTTTGTAGCAGAGTCATACTCAAAAAAATCTTCAACAGAATATTGCTCAGTTATCTCGAGCAAATTCGCATCGGGATCGTCGCTAATCATCAGGGTATCGGTTGCAGCGATCTGATGGTAGATCTTTGAATAGTATTCGAGGTAGCTCTTTTCCAGATCGGCCTTACTTTGAGTTGCAAGGGTCATTCGCATGTCATCGGCCGAACTACCAGAATAATTGGTAACTACTTTAAAGGACACCGCATTTTTCATACTGGTGACATCGTATTGCTCAGTGTAATTGATATCACCACCAGGCATATCAGGTATGGCTTTTAGCGATGCTCCGCCAGGAGTAAGCACGAGTGCCCTGCCATAGTCGGGGAAATAAAAATTGGCACCCTTCCCGCCCTGATATGAGATGGTAGGGTCGATCCAGACTTCCTTACCATTGACGTGGGCCAGCACAATAGCATGATTGAAAGAAAAGGGCGAGGGCAGGTCGGCTTC
>CANCOG010000290.1 GCA_947379685.1 Flavipsychrobacter stenotrophus
CGTGGTATCATTGCCCGTAACCTGGTTACAGGCGAACTGGAGCGCCACTTCGGCCATGCCGTATTATTATGTACAGGTGGTTATGGCAACGTATTCTATTTGTCGACCAATGCGATGGGCAGCAATGTAACTGCAGCATGGAAGGCGCATAAAAAAGGTGCATTTTTTGGTAATCCTTGCTTTACTCAGATCCACCCAACCTGTATTCCGGTAAGTGGTGACCACCAGTCGAAACTGACATTGATGTCAGAGTCGCTGCGTAATGATGGTCGTATCTGGGTGCCAAAAGCAAAGGGCGACAACCGCAAGCCAACAGATATTCCTGAAGAAGAGCGCGACTACTACCTGGAAAGAAGGTATCCTGCGTTTGGTAACCTGGTTCCCCGTGACGTTGCGAGCCGCGGTGCGAAGGAGCGTTGCGATGCTGGTTATGGCGTAGGGTCTTCCAAGATGGCAGTTTACCTCGATTTTGCTGCAGCTATTGAGCGGTATGGTAAAATCGAAGGCAACAAACAAGGCAAGCATAATCTTACAAAGGCTGAAATAATTGTACTGGGTAAGGAAGTTGTTAAGTCGAAATACGGTAACCTTTTCGATATGTACGAGAAGATCACTGGTGAAAACCCTTACGAATTACCGATGCGTATTTACCCTGCGGTTCACTATACAATGGGTGGCTTGTGGGTAGATTATGAACTGATGACCAACATACCAGGGCTTTATGCTTTAGGTGAGGCTAATTTCAGTGATCACGGAGCCAACCGCCTGGGTGCATCAGCGCTCATGCAGGGTCTGGCAGATGGTTACTTTGTAATTCCTTATACACTGGGTAACAACCTGGCTGATGATATCCGCACAAAGGCTATCCCAACCGATCATCCGGCATTTGTGGCTGCTGAAAAAGAAGTAAGCGACCGCATTAACCGCCTGATGGGCATCAAGGGCAAGCAGAGTGTGGAAAGTTTCCACAAACGCCTTGGTAAGATCATGTGGGATAAGTGCGGCATGGGTCGTAACGAAAAGGGACTAAAAGAAGCTATTGAGGAAATAAAAGCACTGAAGAAGGAATTCTGGAGTGATGTACGTATACCTGGTGAGGTAGCTGAATTCAATACAGAACTGGATAAGGCAGGCAGGGTAGCAGACTTCATTGAGTTGGGAGAACTGATGTGTAAGGATGCGCTGCACCGTAACGAAAGTTGTGGTGGTCACTTCCGCGAAGAATACCAGACAGAAGACGGCGAAGCCCGTCGCGATGACGAAAACTATATGTACGTTGCTGCATGGGAATACAAGGGCGATGGCAACTTTGTAATGCACAAGGAAGATTTGAACTACGAAGTGGTTCACCCGAGTGCGCGTTCATACAAATAATTCGACAATTCGGCAATTTGCCAGTCGACAATTATATAATTTGAAAATTGGGTGATGAATAAGGAGAATGTAATATTGACCAAGACCATCAATTTTTCTCTTGAAATTATCAAATATGTCGAATTGCTTTAAGAGAAAAGGAAGTTTGTAATTGGAACAACAGCTATTTGTACTTGAAAGAATAGTAACGAAGTTAATTGCGAGTAGTGAGAAGGGGATGTGACAATTAGCCGATTAGGCAATTTGAGAATCCCCGGGAACATAAAAATTTAAGTAAAAAGGTAAAGACAGAAAATATTATTATTTCATTGGCAAGTTTCTAAATTGTTGAATTGTACAATTGACGAATTGCCGAATTGTCAAATTGACGAATTGATATGCAACATTACCACATGAACCTCACTTTAAAAGTGTGGAAGCAGAAGAATAACAAAGCCAAGGGTGCTTTTGAAACTTTCCAGGTGAAGAACATTTCTTCTGAAATGTCTTTTCTCGAAATGTTTGATGTGTTGAATGAGCAATTAGTGGCTGAAGGTAAGGAGCCGGTGGCTTTCGACCATGATTGCCGCGAAGGTATTTGCGGTATGTGCAGCATGTACATTAATGGTCGTGCGCATGGCCCATGGAGTCAAAATACTACCTGCCAGTTGCATATGCGTGAGTATAAAGATGGTGATACTATTGTTGTAGAACCATGGCGTGCCAATGCATTCCCGGTTATCAGGGATCTGGTTGTTGACCGCTCTGGTTTTGACCGTATCATACAAGCTGGTGGATATATATCTGTAAATACCGGTAATGCAGTTGATGCAAACGCCCTTCCAGTTGAAAAGCAGAAGGCTGACGAATCATTTGCTGCTGCGATGTGTATCGGTTGTGGTGCCTGTGTTGCGGCCTGCCCAAACACATCTGCTATGTTGTTCGTCTCTGCAAAGGTTTCACACCTGGCACTTTTGCCACAAGGAGAGCCAGAGCGCAAAACACGTGCGATCAATATGGTTAACCAGATGGATACTGAAGGTTTCGGTAGTTGTACCAACATTGGTGCCTGCGAAGCTGAATGTCCTAAAGGGATATCTCTGGAAAACATTGCCCGCCTGAACAGGGAGTACATTGGTGCTATGTTGTCGGGTAGTCCGGATGCTTAATACCTTTGTCCATCAACCGCACTTCAGCCTATTTTAGTCTGATTACGAATTAGTAATTAATTATCGGCAAGGCGATTTTCAGTAAATCGTTTCATACAATATTTTGATACCTGGTTTCCGGACCAGGTATTTTTAGTTTTTATTTAATACTGCTTCACGTTAACTTTGCATCATGCTTACTCAGGATCTCACAGAATTAATCCCAGCTAATTTTCATAGTTCATCCCGTGTTTGGGTGTATCAGTGCAGTCGTGCATTTATTGAGAAGGAAGCAAGAGAAGTAAACGAGCAGTTGGAGCAATTCTATACCCAATGGCAGGCGCACGGTGCTCCGGTTAAGGGCTGGGCTCAATTGCTGTTTAGGCAGTTTGTAGTGATCATGGCCGATGAGTCTGACGTGCATGTGAGCGGCTGTAGTACAGACAGTTCAGTTAGGGTGATCAAGAGCCTTGAGCGCCAGTATGATGTGAATTTCTTTGACAGGATGATGATCACATTCCTTAGGAATGATAAGGCAGAAATGTTGCCGTTTGGACAGGTGCAATATGCGCTGGATAAAGGGTTTATCAATCAGGACACACTGCTGTTCAATAACGTAGTTGGTACAAAGAAGGAGCTTTTAACCGAATGGTTGATCCCGTTGAAGGATAGCTGGTTAGGCAGTAGGGTAACATTTAAGGTTACCGCCGAATAATTTCTTCTCCATAGGGTTTACTCTAATTCCATTGTGTCAATTTTCGCGCAAAGACGCTAAGGCGCAGGGCCCGTCTCATTCAATAAAAGGAAGCGGTTCTTCTGATGCAAAGGCGCAAAAACGGATTTGTTAGTTTATAATTTTGAGGTTCACCCTCACAATTTCCCGTTCATAAACTTCCACAGGAACAGCATGCCGTTTTTGGCGGCCATTTCTTTGTTGCGTTCGCGGTCGTAGTAGAAACGGAATTCCTTAGTTATGGTTTCCTGTTTATTGGCGACGGCCATCCAGACTGTACCCACCTTTACGCGGTCTGTGCCACCATCCGGCCCGAGTACACCGCTTACTGCAAGGGCATAATCAACATTCAGTACACGCAAGGCTCCGGTTACCATTTCTCTTACAGTTTCTTCGCTTACTGCGCCGTAGGTTGATAATGTCTCCGGCTTTACAGCAAGGACTTGTTCTTTTACTTTATTGTCGTAAGATACAATGCTGCCCATAAAATAGGCTGATGCTCCTGCAACCTGTGTTACATAGTGCCCGATGTATCCGCCTGTGCAGCTTTCAGCGAGTCCAATTGTAAGTCCATTTTTGCGCGCACTTTCACCCAGTATTTGTTCGATAGGGTGGTCTTCCAGAGAAACGACAATTTTACCCAGGCGGTCTGCAATGGCTTTTTGGTGCGTTTCCAGTTCGCTGGTTAGGCTTTTCAAATCGACACCCCTTCCAGTGAGCCTAAGCCGTACGAAGCCGCCATCGGGCAGGAATGCAAGTTTGATATGTGCCGGCAGAATAGCTTCAATATCCTGTATTTTTTCGGCAATATTGCTTTCACCTTCGCCGGCAGTGAAGATATTGCGGTGAATGATCAAGTCGCTTTTGAATGTTTCCTTGAGGCGGGGAAGGGCTTCTTCCTGCATAATGTGCTTCATTTCATTGGGGACGCCAGGCAGTGAGATAACTATCTTGCCATTTTTCACAAACCACATTCCAGGAGCCGTTCCCATAAGGTTAAACAACACTTTGCAGTTGTCAGGTACTTCTGCCTGTTTCAGGTTGCGTTCCAATACAGGTCGGTTACGTTTGGAGAATATGTCTTTTAAATGCTCCAATACACGTTCATCAACCTTTAATGTGCCTCCGAAATATTCGCAAAGCAATGGTTTAGTGATGTCATCGGATGTGGGGCCAAGGCCGCCGGTAAGTATAATGAGTGAGGCTTTGAGCCATTCTTCGTCCATTGCTGTAAGAATGGCATCACGGGTGTCGCCTACGGCAACCCTGCGCACAACATCAATGCCTTGTTCGTTGAGCCTTTGGGCAATCCAGGCCGAATTGGTATCTATGGTCTGGCCAATAAGAAGTTCGTCGCCAATAGTTATGATAACTGCCTGAATATTAGCCATTTGTTGAATTGTTTTATGGTTTGGGCCGTACTGAGAACAAACCCCTTTTTATTATTGTTCTTTGTTGAAGAAGGGAGCCAGCCGGGAATGCAATTCATCTGGCATGTTTACTTTCTTCTTTTCTTTTGGGTCGTAGAATACAAGAGTAGTTACCCCTTTATTTAAAAATACACCGGCCTCGTTATATAATTCTGAATGAAACTGGATCTTTGAAGCTTCCGGCATTTCCTTGAGAATCGTTTTTACCGTTATCAGGTCGTCGTATAGTGCCGGACGGTAATATTGCACATTCAGCTCCGCTACCGGCATCATGATGCCCATTTCTTCCAGTTGCCTGTAAGTAAAGCCTAACTGGCGAATGGCTTCGGCCCTGCCTACTTCGTAGTACAGCGCATAGTTGCCGTAGTACAGGTAGCCCATCTGGTCGGTTTCGCCATATCTTACTCTTACCTGAGTTGTTGAAATGAACATTTTTTGTTTTTTATACTGCTGTGTTTTTGTTCAACCCCTTCGGGGTAGGGTGTTTTGCTACTTACTCCGAGGGCTACGCCCCCGGCTATTTTTATTCAACCCCATTCGGGGTTTTGGGTTAGTCCGTCTGGTACCAACGGTGCATCAAAACTTCCTTTTTTCACCCCGTCCCTAAAGGGTGACATGTGACGCAAGTCCCATTTTATGGCGCAAGCTTTAAAGTAGATTCGGTATAATACTTAGTCATTACTGATTGTCAATTGGTAATTAAACATTAACAACTAACAATTACTTAATTCTGTCTGCTTCCTTAATGGAATACACGCTGCTGGCCTGAGTAAGGCAAGTAACGGTAAGGTCATTAATACATAAATGTGGTGGAAGGTTGGCACAATACCAGGTGATGTCAGCGATATCTTCGGGTTTTATGGGGTTTATTTCGGCATAAACGTTTTTTGCTCTTTCCTCGTCGCCCTTAAAACGGACAAGTGAGAACTCAGTCTCTGCCATGCCCGGGTTAATGCCGGTGACCTTAATACCGTAGTTCAGCAGGTCAACACGCATTGCCTGGTTCAGGGCATCTACCGCGAACTTTGTGGCACAATACACATTGCCATTTTTGTACACCATCTTCGATGCGGTAGAACCAATATTGATGATGTGGCCATAAGCCTGCTTTGTCATGACCGGCGCAACCTGCCGGGTAACGTATAACAGTCCTTTCAGATTGGTATCTATCATCAGGTCCCAGTCGTCGGTGTCACCATCTTCAATAGAACTTAACCCCGAAGCGAGACCCGCATTGTTCACCAGAATATCGATATGATCAACCTGAGTTTTAAGTTGGTCGATGGCTTCCTTTACTGCGACTTTATCCCGAACATCAAACTCCAATGTAATTACTTTACAGGGATACGCTCCTTCAAGTTCACTTTTTATTGCTGCGAGCCTGTCTGTTCTGCGTCCGGTAACGCATACCGTGTAACCGTTCTGAGCAAATTTTTCGGCTATTGATTTACCGAAGCCCGATGTTGCTCCGGTAATGAGAATCGTTTTATTCATGCGTTAATACTTATAGTAAGCGGCTGTAAATATAATATGGTTTGGTTCAGCTGAGTAGTTATACTTTGAGCGGTGTCAATCTGTGTATTTATGGCTTAACACAAAGGGCACAAGGTATTCACAAAGGGCACAATGTTTAATGTGATGCGCAAAGAATAAGAGTACAAAGTACAGTTAATGTGAATAACGATACTGCCTCACCAGATAACGCAGAGTCATGCAAAGGGCAGAGACTCTGCGTTAATCCCTCGCCTGATGTATTATGCCATCTCGGTGGAATAATCCTT
>CANCOG010000291.1 GCA_947379685.1 Flavipsychrobacter stenotrophus
TATACCCAAATTATTCCATTGCAAAGTTGCTAAATATTTTTAACCTTAAATTGTGCCACAGTCTGGGACATAATTTAAGGTTAAAAATATATTTTCAAGAAACGCTAATACCCTGCGTTTCTTTTGTCCAATATTTTGCATTGTTTTTCCATTTTAGCTCACCATTTCCATATATCCATTCAACTCAGTAAATAAGCAATTTTTCATAAATGTACCTTTATTTTGTTCTCAATACCACGGCATCGAAAAAAAAATTTATGAGCGGATAATGACTAATAGCAGTCATCCCCCCCCAAAAAAAACATTTGCTTTTCCATCCAGTTTGTTTATGTTTACAATTGGTAAAATGTTTGCTTTAATTCTAAAATCCATTTCAATATGAATACTGTTCAAATCGGCTCCAGCGGGCCGGATGTGGTTACTTTGCAGCAGGACCTGGCTGCTTTACATTATACTATTTCTATTGATGGGCAATTTGGGCCCGGGACACAGGCGGTGGTTATTCAGTTTCAAAACAGCAAGGGTCTTACTGCTGATGGGGTAGTGGGGCCTGCCACGTGGGGTGCTATTAATGAATCAATGGCCAGTAGTGCACCGGCTCCGGCGCTGATACAGGGAATAGATGTTTCTCATTTTAGCGGTAATATTAATTGGGGGCTTGTTCCTAAAGATCAGGTTGCATATGTGTTCTGTAAGGCAACACAGGGCACAGGCTTTAAGGATGGACAATTCAAGACGTATATGAGCGGCCTCGCTGCTCAGGGTATGAAACGGGGGGCTTATCACTTTTTAGAGTTTAATGGTATCAGCGGCGTTGACCAGGCTAATTTTTTCCTGAGTTGTGGTGTCGATTTTTCAGCATCAGGGGTATTACCACCTGTTGTAGACATTGAATGGCAAACGTCCAGCGATCCAGCTACTGCCACGGCCCTCAACCAATATATTGCAGACAACAAACAGATTTGCCTGGGTATTATACAAGACTGGCTTACGACCGTTGAACAGAAAACAGGACGAACGCCAATTATCTACACTAATGCCAGTTTCTGGAATCAATACTTCGGGAGCAATCCTGCGCTATCGAAATATGCGCTATGGGTGGCCGACTATTCTCATACACCACCAAGATTGCCTGCGGGTTGGGCAAGCTACCTTATATGGCAAAATTCAGCTTCGGCAACCTTTGCGGGCATCCCTGCGACTGCGGTGGATGTGGATCAATTTAATGGCACTGAAGCAGATCTTAACCAGCTGGCGAATATGGCGGCGGCATAATGATGGACGGCAGGTTTACGCAATCGTGAATCTGCCGTTCATTTCAAATGTGTAGCCGGAAACAGGTGCGCGGTAGAGGTAAATGCAGTCGCCTTCGTTGCAGCTTTGGAAAAGCACAGCGTCAACTTCATGGTGCAGGTATAATGGGTCATCAAGTCCAAAATAATACTGGTCGGTGAGCGGGAAATATTCTTTCCGCTTTATCTCATAGGGTACTTTATTTTTTAATCCATTACGGGCGTCAGTTCTGTATGGAATAACTTTTTTGGAAAAGTAATATAACCCCGCGCAGGTGGTCGGGATTCCTAGGAACGCCATACCAATCAGCATCATTTGCACTTTTGAGACAAGACGGGCATCTTCTTTTTCGTTCCAGTTGGTACGGTTACTGCCTACTTTGGTAATTGAATAAAACATGATGATCCCTAACATAACCAGGTAAAACACGGAGGCCATCCTGAGTCTGGCCCTGTATATGGTCAGGAGCAGATTTTTCTCATCATCGTTAAGTGGTACCTGTTGGTAACTGGGTTGTGATTTCATACATTGAAGATATCAATGTTTAATTGAATAAACAATGGATTTGGGTATGAAGTCAGTTGGGATACATCATTTTGGTTCTGCAAGGCTGTTTTTTAGAGCCTCATGAACGGTGGATGCCTGTATGGTGGCGATATCGTTGGTGACGGCAACATATCCCTTAAAGAATTGGTGCTTTTTTTGCACCCATTTTTTCAGGAAAACTTCGGGATAAATGGTAGTGACTCCGGTGATTCCAGCCTCTTTATAGGCACTGAATTTATAAAAATTGTCGCCACTGGTAATAATTACGGTTGGTTTGTTGAACGAAGCTGCAAGATGGGAGGCCATGGTGTCATTACTCACAGCCGCCGAGGCATTGGCCATTAGCCGGGTCATTGCTACAAGGTTTACCTTTCCTGTCTCATTTCTAACTCCCGTTGCATTTTCAATAGCAGCAGCAATTTCAATGTCATTCTTTCCGCCGGCAAGCACTGCTTCCAGCGGAATGTCTTTTTTACACAGGTTAATGAATTCAATCCACCGCTCCGTCGTCCACCGCCGGCTCTGGAAAGATGCACCTATGAAGCAGATAAAATAGGGCTGGTTTGAAGTCGGCCCGGGAAAAGCAGGGCGCTCCAAAGATAGCGACACGCCACATGCCCAGCTGGCAAATGCTTGATTAAACAGGAATTCGTGGCATAGTGTATTTTGGGCGTACAGTTGCTGGTAGAGTTTATCAGATGCCCGGTTCCAGTCGGGGTACATGAAGTCGTTGCAGGAAGCAATGTTGGTATCGGCACCGGCCGCAAGCATGCACATATCGTCCAGCAGTAAAGGCCTGACTCTTGAAGGACATACGACCACCTCGAACCCTTCATTTCTCAGTCGTTGCCAGAGCTCTTTCCTGTATGTCTCATTGCCAAAGTATTCATGTTTGTTGAGCCAGATCGACTTGTCAGCAAGGCTATTGTCGGTGTGTTCAAAAAGTTCCTGCCAGAGTGTAAAGCCCAGAAGTGTTATCTCATATCCTGCCCACTTGCGACTTGTTTTGTAGGCTGCAAAACTGTTTCTGAAAAGCAGGTAGTCTCCAATATCATCGAGCCTGATGACAAGTAGTTTTTTGCTTTTTTGAGGAGATGGTTTTAGTTGAGATACTTCATGCTTCCATTGCTCAAACGTTCTTAAAGTTCGCTTAATTCCTTTTACCGCCTGGAGCCTGCGAACAGAAAGAGATAAGATGCGGAGCATTCACACAGATTTTCGGCAAATGTAGCATTTAGAAATTAGGGATTATAATTGTTTAATGTTACTGGCAGGGATTTCATTTTCAGGAACGGGAAACAGATTAATATATGCGCAAGGTTGTTCTTTACAGATGCTCCCTGTAAAGAAACAATTACTTTTAAAAAAGCCCCTGTCGCCCCACTAACGTTGTTGTTGGGTGTTAGAATTTAACACCCATTGTTACAGCGATATTGTTGACATTATTGGTCACGGTGGCTACCGGTGGGGTTGTCGCAGGGCCGGATGGTACATAGCTATAGTCTACCTGGCTGTAGGCTTGCTCTGTAAATTTGTAGCTGCTGTTCACTACCGCGAAATCGGCAAAGAAAGTTTTTGTGCGGAAGCCCAGCCCTGCTGATACATCCATTCTTTCAGAAGACACATCGGGTGACTTATATGGGTTGCCATAGTAGCCAACTCCACCCCTTACCATAAAGAAACGTGACAATTTTATCTCGGCACCCAGGCGTAGATTATTAGCCGACTGGTACATGTTTTTTATGTTCCGGTTCATGGAAGCTGCTTCCTGCGCATAGGAAAGACCGCTGGCTTCATCGTATCCGGTTGGATAATGAAATTTCATGGTACTGTAGTCAACATATTCGTAGTCCGCAGTGATGAAACCCAGGTGTTTCAGTATAAATGTAGCACTCAAAACACTTTTAAGCGGAGTTGTAAATGAGTAATCGAACACATTCTGCGGCAGGTCATTAGCTGTTGAAACGCTGTAGCGGTTGCCATTTACGACCGATGAAATACCGTAGTCCATTACGTCATGCAGGTTGTAATAAGTAGGGGAGTGGAATGCCGCACCAATCCTGAAAAAGTTCGTCAATTTATAGATAACACCCAGTTTAATATTGGCACCGCCACCACTTATGTTCAATGAATTGTTGTAGTTGAACGACTGGAAATTGGCCGGGTTGCTGGTGTTGGTGTGCGTTACCGTTTCCGTATAATCAGAATTGCGTGTATAGTTTACATATGGTAAGCCCAGGGTTGCGCCAATTAGCAATTTTTCCTGGTAATTACCACCGAGCGAAATAACATATTCATTAATGCCACCTCTTTCGCTCACATTGTTGAGTTGGGTAATACCTCCCGCGAATGGAACAACTGTTTTGTAGTTAGCAAAGTGCCCACCAAGCAATCCACTTACTGCACCCATATATGCAAGTGTGCCGGCTATGTTTATGTTTACAGAATCCATGTTTGCGTCTGCTTCGAAAGCCTGCGACGCTGAACTTTTCCTGTTGACTCCCGAATACGAATAGTCGTGATTGAAATCGGCTACCCGGTTTACGCCCAGTGCAAACGACACTGCTTTCCACTGCCGCCTCTCATACCTTCTGCCCTTTGGGGCATCGGTAAAAACTACCCCGAAGTTGTTGATATTCAGACGGACATTATTGTCAGAGGTTGTATTGGCCAGGAAGTCGCCTGAAGCGCTGTTGACCTTTAGCGAAGGTGTAAAGGAAAGCTCAGAACTCCTGTAGACACCTAGCCCGGCAGGGTTTACGCTTAATGAACTGAAGTCACCGCCAACGGAACCTAAGGCCCCGCCAAACCCAATTGAACGGGCCGTTCCCTGAACAGTGAGGTTTGATAGGTTGTAAGCCTCTGTAAGATCCTGGGCTGATGCCGCAAAGGCGGTTGATGCCAGTACTGATGCCAATATGAATTTGATATTCCGCATAACAGTCTTTTATTTTTAGACCAATAGTTAAAGGTAACGTTTAAAAACACTCCTAGAGTATTCTGTGCAAAAACCGTACCTGAAATTTGTTCTTTTAAATAAACTAATGCTAAATATCGGCCGTAAGCATTGCTGCCGGGCCATCCAGGGGAATGTAAACATCGAATTGTGCGCCCTTGTTTAAATTGCCCGATGCAGTTATCATACCATTGTGGTTTTCCGCAATCCGTTTGCAAATGGCCAGCCCTATTCCGGTGCCTTCATAATCCGTCCTGCTGTGCAGGCGTTGGAATACCTCAAATATTTTTTCTCTGTAAATATTGTCAAACCCAATCCCATTATCCTTTACAGAAAATTTGTAGTAATTCTTTTTTGGCGATAGCTTTTCGTTGGGAAGTTGGCTACCGTTTACAATTGAACTTGATAGTTTTATCACCGGAGGCCGCTTTGTATCGGCAAACCGAAAGGCATTACCAATCAGGTTGGTAATAATAATACTGAACTGGAAAGGTATCACGTTTGCTGTCCCCAGTTCTCCATATTCAATTTTAGCATCATTTTGTTTGATCAACTCGTCAAAGTCTTTCTTTACTTTATCAACTATAATGTTGATATTGGTGAGTTCGAAACTATGTTCAATATTCTTGGTTCGCGAATAAGCAAGAAGGTCTTCCAGCAAGGTTTGCATGCGTCTTGCTGTCTCCTGCATTTTTTTGAAATAACCGATACCATTTGGTGAAAGATTACTCTGCTCTTCTTTTATGATAAGGCTTGTAAATATTTGAATTTTCCTGAGTGGTTCCTGTAGGTCGTGGCTGGATACATAGGTAAATGAAAGCAGATCTTTATTGGCGACCTCAAGTTCTGAGTTCTTGTTTTCGAGTATTTTTTTACTCTGAATGATCTCTTCAGTCCTTTTTAATACAGCATCCTGCACAACCCGTTCGAGTAATTCATTTTTAATTTTTCCTTTACTTATATTTTCATACAGCACATCTTTTTCAAGATCCTGTTTCAGGGTGAGTTTGGTTATGTCTTCAATAGCGAGTAATATCAGCTGCTCACCGAGGCTCTTTTGCTCAATTTTGCTTGCATTTAGCAGCATTACTTTTTCTCCGATCTTAGGGAATGTGTGCGCTACTTTGAAGTTATTGAAACTCGTACTGTTTGAAAGGATGTTTTCCAGCAATTCGTGTAATTCAGGTATATCCCATTGCATATTTCCAAGTTCGAAAAGTGATTTTCCCTCGGTCGATTCCTGTTTAACATTGAATGTTTTATAAAAGGAGTTGTTAGCTGACTTTACGGTAAGATCGTAGGTTAAAATGATCATCGGTTCATGGATCGTTTGCATTATGGCGTCGGAATAGTTCGCTGACTCCACAAGCATTTCATTGCGAGTTCGTAGTTCCTGATTAGTTGCAATTAATTCTTCATTTGATGCTTCAATTTCTTCTTTTGAAGTTTCGAGTTCCTCATTCAGTGTCTGGAATTCTTCATTGCTGGAGACTATTTCTTCATTGGCAGCCTGTAACTCCTCATAAGTTGTTTCCTGCGCTTCAATAATGGCTTGCATTTCATTTCTCAAAGAGTTCATTTCCTCGGTGAGGCGTGCAATTCTGGTGTCTTTTCGCTTCGAAGCGTTACCCTTGCCTTTTGTATCTATT
>CANCOG010000292.1 GCA_947379685.1 Flavipsychrobacter stenotrophus
ATATCGTTTCTCAATTACTGCAGATAAAATGACACAAGGCGAAAACAGGTTCGAGCTCACAATGGCACCTGCCGCAGTTGTTGAGGCTAAGAATAACATGGGCCTGAAAGTTACCATGTCTCCTAACCCTGCAGTTGACGAGGTGAAGATCAGCCTTAGCCAAAGCCAGAAAGAAAATGTATCTATTAATTTAGTAGACATGGCTGGTGTAAGTGTATTCAGCAAGGACTTAGGTGCTAAACTTAATGCAACTGTTTCTGTTCCTTTGAGTAACCTCGCCGCCGGTATGTACATGGTAGAAGTTGCTTCAGGCAGCCAAAAGATAGTTCAGACCTTAGTAAAAGAGTAAGTACAAGAGTTCATTTAAGGGAAAGGGATGCCTGTTATGGGTGTCCCTTTTTCATATGTAATAGGTGTGGCACACTTCAAAAGTGTGCCACACCTCTGAACGACAACTATGGTCTGGCTCTGATTGATTTGACAACTTTTTAAAAGTTGTCAAATCTTTTACAAATTGGAATCGAGGTTTGTTTAGTTCCATATTTAAGTACCCAGGATGCACCACCGATCTGAATATTCATTATTTTTACTGTCAAATTCCTGCGATATGAGGATAATAAGAGTTTTTCTACTTGTCAGCCTGGTTTTGGGCGTACTGCGTTTTTCCTCAATTTCTCCCGCCAATGCGCAAGTCGTTTATTCTACGCAGTACTCCAGTGATGCACAGGTTAAAGTGTATGTGTCAAAATACAAGAGTGACGCCGATATTGTGGTGTATAAAACCCAGTACAAGAGCGGTGCTGATGGCAATGCGGGTATTTGGTACTTCACTCAATATGGAAGTGATGCCAAGAAGAAGATCTATTTTACTGAATACAAAAGCGATGCAGACGTGATAGTTTATTTCACTGAATACAAGAGTGATGCAGGCTGGCAAAACAAAAGTAAGCAGCATTTGTTTTATTGACATGTGAGGTGTAGCCCTGATTTTTGAGTTTATGATGAGAAACACACTCGTATTGCTAGCGGTTTTATGCACAGGCGAAGCCCTTCATGCCCAAATTAAAGACTCAGCCCTCGTTCGTACACCAATAAAAACCGCCGAAGAGTTTGGTTTATTAGTGGCATTTAACCAAGGCAGCAGCCGTGGGTACGGAGAGATAGGGTTTTCAAAAAATATTTGTGTTTTTGACGGACACCATCCTACAGGAATTGCGATTACCATGTCTTCGGAGATACAAAATGTACGGGTGATTAATAGTAAAATTGGAGGTACCGATGAGACTGTGGTAGCCCCAAAGATAAGTGCCTGGGCGGCAGGAGGGGCCAGTGCAATAGCCATGGGTATCAATGAACTGTATTATACAAATTTTAAAGTTGGGTGTGCTGTCATAAGACCGGAAATTGGATTTGGAATCGAAAAGTTCAAATTGGTGTATGGTTATAACATTGTAGTTACCAACCGAGGGTTTATTCCAATAGATAAACACATCATTACCATTGCTTACTGTTTCAAACTTAAAGCTATTAATTACACTAATTGATTCTTGAGTTTATGCCATTTTTCAGACAGTAAATTGTTTTGGATTGGGCATTTCCAAATGTCAGGAAATTCAAGAATTATCTTAAAATCTTTGCTTGAAACTAGTGTTAGTAAAAATTGAATTTTCACTTACTTTTGCGCCACATGCTCCCTAAAGAATTATTACTAAAGGCCTACAGGCTCATGATGACGGCGAAAGCGATGGCTGACATTTATGATGCAAACAGGCAGGTATGCAAGTACGTTCATAG
The DNA here is from genome assembly GCA_947379685.1 of Flavipsychrobacter stenotrophus. Classification (GTDB taxonomy): domain Bacteria; phylum Bacteroidota; class Bacteroidia; order Chitinophagales; family Chitinophagaceae; genus Flavipsychrobacter; species Flavipsychrobacter stenotropha_B. Next base: position 1,795 of record CANCOG010000292.1, read on the forward strand.
TACATCACGCGGTCACGAAGCTATTCAGCTGGCTACAGGTTTTTTATTACAGCCATGCGACTTCGTTAGCCCCTATTACAGAGATGAAAGCCTGATGCTGGGCATGGGTTACCGGCCATATGAAATGATGCTGCAACTACTGGCGAAGGGAGCAGATCCTTTTACCGGAGGTAGGGCATATTATAACCATCCGAACATTCGGAGGCAGGGTTTCCCAGGCATCATACATCAGAGCAGTGCAACTGGCATGCAAGTAATACCAACAACCGGTGTTGCACAGGGCATTAAGTATCGTGAAAGCCAGAATTTGTCGGATTACCCTGTGAAACCTGTTACAATATGTTCACTGGGCGATGGTAGTGTTACTGAAGGCGAAGTGAGCGAGGCATTCCAGTTTGCGGTACTCAAGCAAGTTCCCATCATTTACCTTGTACAGGATAATGACTGGGGTATTTCTGTGAGTAGCGATGAAGCACGCACCATGGATGCCTATGAATATGCAGGTGGTTTTAAAGGTCTGGAACGAGTTAGGGTAAATGGCAGTGATTTTGAAGCGTCCTATACCTGCATGGAAAAGGCCATTGACTGGGTGAGAGAACACCGTAAACCCATTCTGGTTCACGCTAAGGTTCCATTGCTTGGGCACCATACATCAGGGGTTCGTAAAGAATGGTACAGAACACAGGAAGATTTAGATAAACATTACCTCGATGACCCGGGACCGAAACTGAAAAAACTCCTTTTGAAAGTAAAGGGGATTAAGGAAGCGGACCTGGATAAAATAGAAGCAGAAGAAAAAGCTTACGCACAAGCTGAATTTGACATGGCGGTGGCCGCACCCGACCCAGATGTGCGCTCGGTTTCCGATCACGTGTTTGTACCAACACCGGTTACCGAAGAAAAAGGCATTCGTGTTCCTGAAGGAAGAGATAAAGTAGTGATGGTCGATGCTGCACTTCATGCCGTAGAAGAGATCTTACAGGACTATCCCGAAGCGTTGTTCTACGGGCAGGATGTCGGCCGGAGATTGGGTGGCGTATTCCGCGAGGCGGCCACACTCGCCGATAAATTTGGAGACGACCGCGTGTTCAATATGGCCATACAAGAGGCGTACATAGTTGGCTCTACAGTAGGCATGAATGCTGTTGGACTTAAACCAATTGTTGAGGTACAGTTTGCAGATTACATATATCCAGGCTTAAATCAACTAGTTACCGAGATCAGCAAATCATGTTACCTCAGTTGTGGCAAATTTCCGATCTCTATGATATTAAGGGTGCCTATCGGTGCTTATGGTGGCGGTGGGCCGTATCATAGTGGTAGTGTGGAAAGCACATTGGCAACTATTAAGGGCATTAAGATAGCTTACCCAAGTAACGCAGCAGACATCAAGGGATTGATCAAGGCTGCATTTCTCGATGGCAACCCGGTTGTCATGCTCGAGCATAAAGGCTTATATTGGAGCAAGGTGCCTGGTACCGAAGAAGCCAAAACCATTGAACCGGATCGCGACTATGTTTTGCCTTTTGGTAAGGGTGCAGTTGCACTGGAGGCAAGTCAGGAAGCAATAGATAATGGTGAATCACTGTGTATCATCACTTACGGTATGGGGGTTTATTGGGCGAAGAATGCGGCCAAACAATACCCGGGTTGCGTGGAAGTGATTGATGTAAGAACCATTTATCCGCTAGATGAAGAATTGATCTATGCTACAGTCAGGAAGCACGGAAAGTGCATAGTGCTTACAGAAGAACAGCTCAGGAATTCATTTTGTGAAGCGCTTGCGGGAAGGATAGCACAAAACTGTTTCCAGTATCTTGATGCCCCGGTTCAAACGATTGGTGCGTTGGATCTGCCTGCTGTCCCTATGAATATTGGGCTTGAAGCAGCGATGCTGCCAAATGCTGATAAAGTTGCCGCAAGAATAGGGGCGTTACTTTCCTGGTGATATTTTAAATTTCCATCAAATAAATATTGAAAATAAGCACCGATCTATTGGTGCTTATTTTTTTGGATGTATACCCGCTTTTTTCTGAAAAATCTTTTGGAATGATCAAATAAGTTACTAAATTTGATTTAACATAAACCTTATCTATATGAATGTAAAGTCTTTAATTTTCGTTTTCTGCTTTTTAAGCATTTTCATTTCTTCCAATTGTAGCGCTATCAATGGCTGGCAGTGGGGAATCCGTAATACAGGAAAAGGGGGCATGGTAACCCAAACGTCTGTATCCGACCTTTCTGGTAATGTATATGCCTGTGGTCATTCCTGGGCCTTCGATTCAACAGTTTTCGGGAGCCATACGGTCTATAACCCCGGTCACGAGTACCAGGCTGTAATTACAAAGGCCGATAATTCAGGTCATTACCTTTGGGCTATCGCCAGTAGGTATGCATACGCTACTTTTTGTGGATCCGACGTCGATGCGTCTGGCAACCTATATACAGCAGGATATTATTCAGGTGATTCTATTCGCCTCGGAGGTATTTCGCTTTCAAATGCAATACCTTCAGAACCCATGTTTTTTGTTGCTAAAATATCAGCTTCGGGAACAGTTTTATGGGCTCAAAACGTGATTACAAATAGCGGTGGTTCTGCTCCAATATACTTCGCATTGGGTGTTGACGGTATAGGGAATGCAAATATTATTCTTAATTTCTACCAGAATGTCATTATGTATGGGGGGACGCACATCAATCACAATACAACTTCATTCCCAACCAGCGATATCTTGTTGGCAAAATACAACACAAATGGCATTTTAAAGTGGACCAAAACATTCGGCGGTGACTACACAGAGTGGATCAAAACAGGAGGGAATGCATTTGCATATGATACAAGGTTGATGAGCGTCACGAAAAATGGCAATATTTACTTTGTGGGCGAGACATATTCCGACTCTATTGTTTTTGGAGCAACAACAGTTCATAATCCAGGGGCAATTTCCAGTTCTATTCCCGCGCCGTATCAGAACTATTTAGTTAAATGTGATAGCAATGGTAATGTTCTTTGGACAAAGAACATTGATAAAAAGGCGAATGTTGGTGGGATAGTTGCCGATGGCCAAGAGCATTTGTACATTTCTGGCACGTTGGATTCAATCGGTGTTTTCGGATCAGCAACGCTTAACCCAGGTGCTTTACTGGCAAAGTATGATTCCGCCGGTAACAATATATGGGCGCGAACAATGAAGGGTGGGGAAGTGTCGTGCGTGACATTGGATACTTCGCGCCATGTCTTCATTTGCGGACCAATCCTAGATTCAGTCATGTTTAGTACTACGACATTGCACAGTTTAAATAATGATGATGTTTTTCTAGCTCAATTTGATACGGCAGGCAGTTTTCTGAAGTGCGTGAATGTTGGAGGTAGCGCTTCGGGTTACAGCAATATTAGTGCCGATAATTTTGGAGGAGTGCTGGTTACCGGCAATTATTTTATGGATACTCTTTTCTTTGGACCAAATACTCTTGATACATCGAATATCTATTCCACCACAGCATTTATAGCACGTTATAAATTCGGCGGCAGTACTGTTGGGATTCCAGGAATTGATCCGTTACAAATAACGGCGTTCGATTTCTCTTTACTGCCGAATCCTGCCCAGAGTGTACTGAACATAATAGCAAGAAGCAGTATCAATAGTGTAGTAATTGCAGATAATGCGGGCAGGGTTATTTACAGAAGGAACAACATTGGAAGTGAGCAAATGCAATTGCAGATAAGTGATCTTATTCCCGGGATGTACTACATTGTTGTAAATGAACAAACTGTTCAACGATTTATTAAGCAATGATAATCAGCTGTTTTTTTATAGTTGTCTAAAGTAAACTTGAACCAGATTAGTGAGTTACACCAGGTTCGATTTCATTGCCGCTATCAGAAGAAAAGCATAGGAAATACATGATGTAAATAGCGAAACGATCATTAGAATACTTACGTATTTAAAGTTGTTTTTCAGTTGGTTAAGTGCACTTTCAAATTGTTCCTGGCTTTGGGCGCTAAATGCACGCTTGATTCTGGCAGAGTACATAAGCAATGTGTAGGAAGGGTAGAAGGAGATACCAATACTTACAATACACAGGCCAATGGTTTCACCTACCAGTACAGTTTTGGTATTGCTGTCCAGCCCCGATAGCTCGGTTTTGCTGAGTATAAATACCAGCACCAGGCCAACAACCATAATGCCGATAAAAATAAACCCTAATATGGCCAGGAATTTTGTCCACCTGGCCATATTAAGGAATATATGTTTTACGTGCTCGTTGACCTCTAAATTAAATATACCCGACTGTTCTCTGAATTTACTTTCCAACATACTGGTACTGTTACATGAAAAATTAATAGGCTTTGGCAAACAATACCCGTTGTGTCGATGGGTTGCCGGTAAGTATGCACTTGCCTTCTTCCTGTTTATTATTTAAAGGTATACACCTTATAGTTGCCTTCGTAGCTTCCTTTATTTTTTCTTCCGTTTCTGGTGTGCCGTCCCAGTGTGCATACAGGAACCCGCTTTTTTCTTCCAGGGTTTTGACAAACTCATCCCAGGTATCTACGCTACGGATGTTTTCTTCCCTGAACGCCAGTGCTTTATTGTACATATTTGACTGTATATCAGCCAGCAATTGTGCTGCATG
>CANCOG010000293.1 GCA_947379685.1 Flavipsychrobacter stenotrophus
ATTGGTGTAGATGCATTACCTGCCGAAATAAAAATTAGCCGCGTTCTTACAGGTAATAACCTGGGCATGCTGGGTAATTGTACAACTATTCCGGTAGTCAGTGGCGTAATAGAAGATGGCCGTCTTACAGACATTTTCAAATCCTACACTCACGATGCCGATGCCCGTAAACTGGCGCTGCATCAGTACGCAAAAGACCTTCTAGATGCCGGACAGGTAGATAAGGCCTGGCAAGTTTTGCTGGCGTAAATTACTTACTTGTACTTTTTGTACCTGTAAAAAAGATAGAATGGCTTTCCTGCAGACGTTTTGGCAAAATCAGGATTTTCATAATACTCTTTTAGAATACTCTTGTACGCCAATCCGTCCCAATCAAAATAATACCTGTCGGTATAGTTTCTGAATTTTGATGGATAAACATGGTTGACTATTATTGAATCGAGTGTATTTTCGTTATAGTAGTAGTAAGTAAATTCTTTGAAAGATTCGCTACTCTTATATTGCCAACCGGGCCGGACAACATGGTTTGTCTTTCGGGCAACCAGTTTACCCTCTCTATCATATAAAAATATAGTAGTGTCAATATATGATGTAGCCCTGGTATTGGACAAATACAATTGCCCGGAACTATCGAACCAGGAAAACCCTGTATCAGTGAATACACTAGCTGCCCCCGAAGGACTGTTACTATCCTTCCTTTGGTGAAAAGTTACAAGCGTATTATTATCTGATTTCAGGTCATACCAAAAAGAATCGCTACTAATCGAACCGCTTTTAACAAGAAAGCCGAGGCTATCGTAAGTGAAATTTGTGTTCACTTTGTAATTCCCGTCTCGCGAGGGTTCCTGGAATTTATAATATATACGATTCCCCCTGGTGTCAAAGTGAGCCACTTCCACACCACTGTCTATAATAGAATTGGTTAGCTCAACCTTCAAAAACCATTCCAGCCTATTGTCACCAGTATTATTGAAATGCCATCCGGTATCTATACTCGTCATGGCTTCCACATGGTTTCTTATAATGGCATCTTTAACGGGGTCCGGAAATTTTAGATCTTTAAGGGTTAACGTTTTTTTATGTTCGCTGGAACAGCCAAATAAAATGACCAGGAAAATTGCAAGACAATAACGCATACTGATGGCAATTTACCACAAAAAAACAGATTAATTGGCGGCTCCCCTTCTAATATGGCCTACCATTAAAAGTGAATGTACAACAGGTATTGCTTTTTGCAGGTGGCCCGGCATCTGGATCGATCTTGACCAATACACCGTCAGCAACGGTTAACTTTGAATAATAGGAGCTTTCACCGATACGAACAATTGGGCGACTCATTTTGCGCGGGTCCAGCTCCACCATCCAAAATACGGGCTCTTGCTTATCAAGACGGGATACTGCTTCAGAAAATATTTCGTCCCAAATCCCCCCTACTTTTGAAAGCAGGAATTGAAACAAAGGAGTATAATCAAAACCGATATTTGTTTCACCCATTGCCATATGAGTGCCCTCAAATCGCTCCATCGCCTGGGTATTACGCTCATGCCTGAAATGCCCGTTAGGCCGTGGAAGATGGAATCCATGTGCAGTTTTGTTGCATTTCCGGTATAAAGGTTGTTTCGCGCGGTTCATATCAAAAGATGCAAGATACTGGATATCGGTATATTAAGCCATTGCAGCCAGGCCTCCATCTTAGTTCAGCAAGCAGCACATTATTTTACAGCATTTTTTTTCGAAATGACTTTACCTGCTGGTCTTTTAATATACTCATAAGCCTTGTGAGACAACCTGATACCGAACTGATCGACATACCTGGCCATTAACCAGGACACGAGCAAAAGAAATGGAATCGTAGTAGTGAATGCTATTAGCACACTATTGTTGTAACTATAAGCAGGATATAACTCAAGGAAAATCCAGCTTGTGAAAGAGCCGATAATAATAGGGTGTAGCAAATAGAGCGAAAACGAAATGTACCCAAGGAATCTGAAAGGCAGAAGGCTTCCAGCTTTTTGCAATAGAGGTGAAATTACAAAAGCTAAAACCATTAAATATGCACCAATTGTAAAACACCATGGGGTATAGTCCCAGATATTTTTTACATTCTCTTGCCATGAACCTTCAAATGGGCTGCAGAAAGGAGACGAACCCAACAGTAAACTGACCATAAAAAGTAATACGGCGATTATTGTACGCATAGGCATGCTCTTCTGTGTAATCCATTTTTCAGTATAGCACAGTGTCATTCCTAACATAAAAGAAGTGTAAAAAGGACTACTAACAGGGGTATACACATTGACAAAATAGCAGATAGCAATCAACATCATTGGCAGCCTGAATCGCTTGGTGAAATGTGTAAATATCAGGAACGCATATACGAAAAGTGATCCAAAGAACTCATATGAAATTGTCCATAAACAAGTGTCAAAGCTGGGATCACTACTAAACATAGCGCCGGTTGTAAGGCTATACCACAGTCTTTCCTCAAGCTCTAAAAAACTCCACTGTTTTGAAAACAAGTCAGAAAAGGAGATGCGGCTTACGGCTTCGTTAAAATATAAATGGTTGGCCATTAAGAGGTAAGAAACGATCAAGATAAATGCAATTGGAATATATAAGCGGATAAAACGCCTATGGAGCCCCGATACCAATATCTCGATATTATCGGCAAGGAAATACTTGCGGCTTAATACATATCCGCTTAATACAAAAAAAATAGCTACGAAATATCCACCCTGATTAATGAAGCTTATTAAGCTATGGGGGAATTGCATCTCATAACCATTGAGATGAGAATGCTCTGGTTTTTGTGTCCACCATGCACAATAGAAATCCAAAGAAAAGTGATTGAGAAAGACCCCCAAAGCAGCTACTCCACGTATTCCGTCGAGATAAGCAGATGACTCGTGTTGTTTTAACATCAATTAGTTAGAGTATAAAGGTAAATGAACAAAGCTATAGAAAGTCACTACATTTTTTTGCCTTATTTAGAACATTTGGGCGAAGAAAACGCAACAAAGCAAAGCGAACTAAAACCGACGCAATAATATTACGCATGGTGACGCCATTTTAGGAATATATTACAGTATCTAGCTGCCCTTCATCGGGCACCGCAAGACTGCACACCTTAGTTCTTACAGGTAATCCTTAAGGAACAATGATAAATTATAGTATACCAATTATCTTGTACTTTTCCATTTCTGCTTCGTTGAAAAAATCTTTAAATAGTTCACTATTCGCAGATTTTTCGCCTCGCATAAGAGAAAAATAACTTCGCCATTTGGTATTTTAATTTTATCAACGTTCCTAAATTGCATAAAACCACCGCTATGAAAAAATTACTCATCGCTCTATTTCTCATTACCTTTTGTACCTGCCAAATATTTGCACAGGTAAAAGATACAATGGTGGAACAACTAATGACAAAAAGAACCCTGCCATGCATTGATATATACTACAATACAATCACACTCATACCCCAATTGTACAAAGAAGGAAAGACTGATACAATTAATGCTATTATAAGGTATGCGAACCGACATTGCGAACTGTATACCGCCAGTGTTGCCTACATCTTGTTACGATCAATACAGACACATAACTTTCAGGAGGCAATTAACGAAGGACTAATTCAGGGGATAAGGCATGACAGTTTGCAACCGGCCAGCTATTATGAGAAAAACATCATAGGATTTTTAAACGCGTACATACAAGACGCAACCAGAAAAAACGACACATTACAATACACCGGTGAATTATACAATTTGCGGGTTGCTGAACGGGGCTATATAAATTTTATTAAGGAAATGGCTTCATCGCTTGCAACCAGAACAGACCTTAAACCTGTAGAGCAATTTCTGGTGGGTTTATACAGCAACCCGGCATCAGCAAGATTTAGTGACCTAAAAACCAACAGCTACAATGGTACTCTGCTCCAAAAGGCATACAACAAAACCGAAGGAGACGATGGTCTGGAATATTCCCTTTTTGCCAGTAGTTGGAAACCATTTGGAAAATTAGCGATTCTTGGAGACCACCCTTCAGTTGGGTGCTTTTTAGGAAACCGTCAAGATAAGTTCTTTGGAGGCATGTCATTTAGCGTGGCTTTCAATAAGTCACCCACAATATTCCAGGTAAAAAAGAACGATAGTATTTTCCAAACCGATCGCTTTGTTCAATACTATATCGGCTATGATATCGGACAGGCATTGTACTCGACAAAGAGAACAGAATTTACCCTGAATGGAGGCTTAGGTTATGACGGTATTAATGTGCTGACAAAAAACGGTGATAAATATCCATCAAGAACACTCGGCTCCTTCAACTGGAATTTGGGAGCGGGGTTTAAAGTATTCCTGCGGCATCATGAACACGACGGCCACATTAGCCATACATATATAGGGTTGCAGGCGAAATACAATTTCGTCAACTACAACAATAGGGGCGGCACCGACCTAACCGGCAGATCAGCGATTTTCTCGATAATGTTTGGCGGGTTTACTCTCGACCGCCCTGTTCATTATGAAAGGACAAGAAGGTTTGGGGGCAGGTGCTGGGGATAAACTATCAGAAACACGTGATAATTATTTAAACACAACATAACTATGCCTGCATGTGGTACAAAAATATCCTCAAAATCTGCTACTTCACAAACGCTTTATGAAGACATTGACGTTAGATTGATTCCCTAATTTTGAGGAGGCTGTTTTGACCGTTTACGGATAGCTCTCTTTTTTGCCATGAGCGCAATGATCACAAACAAACAGCCAGGTATTAATAATAAATAGACCCACAAAATCGCCCCATCGCCTTCACCACCTGACTGTTTTTGACCTCCCGAAAAAAACATTGTGAGCATAAAAATCAGTAAGGGCGCAAAAAACACCATGACCACTTTTTTTACCTGTCGGTCCACAATGTCGAGTTCCGAAAGGTTTGCTCCACTTTCCCCTAGTACCTTTTTGAAGATAACGACATATAAAATAATAACTATTACTAATACTGATAACATTTCTTAGTTCGTTTTTGGGGCTATCAAAATGTATTTAACCAAATGTTTGAAGGATAAAGTTAGTGTTATTTATTGGGTGTTTGGTGCAGTCAAATAGATTGGGAATATTGGGATAGGTAGGTAAAGAGATAATCAGCAGTTTGTAACTGGGTAATTTAATGACAAAATTCCAATGAAGATAAGTTAGACGGTTAATAGATCGGACCAATAACAACGTCTAATACCAAGTCACTTTGAACTAATTGGAGCTGTGAAATAACTGGCGCAATTACGGTGTCATTCCTCATACTCATAATGCTCTTCCATGAAAGCCTTGCCTTTAGAATTGGATATCTTATTGGTCAATCTTCCGTTTGAAGAATAACGGAAAGTCTGCCTGTCACCAAATACATAGTCATGATCTTCATAACCATTATCGCTTGACAAAATTTCTATCAGTAACCCCTTCTGATTATACTTGCGGCTCTCCCGCTTCAATACCCTACCCTTCATATCCTTCATGATGCGTTTAGTTATTTTACCATCCACAGATTTTTCAATTATCTCTGTTTTTGTCCGCTTGCCTCCGGCATACCATTTTACAGTTGTCGTGTTAACCGCATAGCTGAATTCTTTATAAGTAATGCCCTGCTCGCGGGGCGCAGGTCTATTACTGATAGTTGTTGAACCTGGCTCAAAGGATGCCACGAAGCCTGGCTGCGGATAAGTATAAGTTTCTTCTTTTGCAACCGTACCATTCAGGTTATAGATGTAGTTCACCTGCACCGATATTTCATGATTTGTTCCGAAGTATTTTATGCTGATAAGGGCATTGTTTTTATAGGCATAAAACTCCTCACCTCAAATCATGGTACTATCCCAAATACCGTTACTGTCAATTTCAAAGGACCCATACACGACAAAATTTTGATGATATGAAAGTCGGTTGTCGTTGTAAACGTAAATGTGTTTCCCGCAAGGCTTGCCCAAACAGTAGTACCTACTCTCGGTTATATGACTTAGTCCATCCAGTTTGTGGACTGTATAACTTCCGGTGATGTCTTTTCCATCAAAGCTTTTGATCTGTTTCACACCCATCACATTCAGAAAGATTTCGGGATCATTCTCTTCCTGCGCGTTTGCTACGCTGGCCGCAAACACAATTAAAATCAGCAGATACCTCATTTACAGCAGCTCGTTAATCCCGACAAATATACCAAAACAAAAACCGTCCCACTTGCGCAGGACGGTTTTTCAATATTATAGAAAGCAATACTAATTAAGCGTGTTGCTTACCCCTAACCTTTGCTACAACTTCTTCCTCAATGTTACGAGGAGCAGCAGCGTAGTGGCTGAACTCCATCACTGAAGTTGCACGGCCAGAAGAAAGAGAACGAAGCTGGGTCACGTAACCGAACATTTCGCT
>CANCOG010000294.1 GCA_947379685.1 Flavipsychrobacter stenotrophus
CAGATTTTTCGCTTTATTTACAGCTAGGGTTAAACTTTGATCAACTGCGCTAGTCAACATCCGTAGAAGTCCATTATTGCAATAAAATGAGATCTGCCTGATAAAGAGTAAGTTATAATAATCGTGCCACCAAAATTTCTGTAGCATTATATGCCAGTTACCTATTTTTGTTAGGCGATAGTTTCCGGATACTAAATGCGTGTAGCTACACGTTAATTTCATGGGTGAGTTTACCCGATAAAAAACTGAGATGGAAAGAAAAGAATTTTTGAAGAAATCCCTTGCGTTGTGTGGCTTGTCGCTTATTCCAGCCGCAGTAATTGAAAGCTGTAGTAAAAGTTCCAGCACCGCCCCAACAAATGTCAATTTTACATTGGACCTTACTGTGGCGGCCAATAATGCACTAAACAGTGTTGGTGGCAGCCTAAATGCAAACGGTGTAATAGTGATTTGCACCGGACCAAGTGCCTATACCGCACTTTCTGCCAGTTGCACCCATGAGGGGTGTACCGTAAACTACGACAAGGCGAGTACCCACCTGATTTGTCCATGCCATGGCGGCGTATTCAGTAACACGGGAGCCGTTGTTTCAGGCCCTCCTCCTTCGGCACTCACAAAATATACTGTTACGAAGAGCGGGAACGTGCTTACCGTGAAATCGTAACGGCTGGTTTAAAGGGCAACTCTTTGGTGCTTTTCCAGTGGGTTTAATGGAAATTATACAAAGGGAAGAGGGGGAGAACTTATTCTTCCTGATGTAAACTTTCAGGAGTTTCATTAGGTTTGTCCAGCCAACCCATTTTTCTATGCGCTGTTTATTTGTAATTGTTACTGCTATTGTATTGATGTCCGGCTGTATAGGCCAGAAAAGGTATACAAGGCACGTACAACGTGCATGCAGGGAAATCGATACTTTAAGTAGCTATAGCAGCACATCAGTAAAGTTTTTCACGGACAGCCTGCCAAAATTTGACTCCATTGCAAAAGTACGCAGGGTTAAGAGTCACTTTTGGCCATTTATTGTGTATTGGGGTTATCAGGAAGATTTTAGCTGTCAGCTGAACCCTAATTTACCTGTGGGTGTTTTCAACAAAGCATTTTGTCATTATGCCGATTCTTTTGGTCTGGCCAAGAAATTAAAAGGGCAAAGGGTGGAGTTGAACATCAAGTCAGTTCCTGCTTCCTTTTTGTATACCAGCAAGCAAGATATTATTTATGTGCTTGTTTGGGCATTTATTATGGGAAAGCAAGCTATTTTACCTGTAAATGATCAACTGGTGTTTGAGTACCAGGTTTTTGATGGCGAGCGGATTGTCCATCAGGGGGAAATAAGAGTTAAGAATTATGATGTGCCATTTGTCAATAACGTGCGGTCTGCAAGGGGTATCACAAAGATATACATGCGCCGGTACCAGGAAAATATAAAAAAGATGTCGATGAAATCGGTACTTAAGCTGATGGATGAGTGGTAGTTGCCCAATTTATTTTTTCCTTTTTTAGTCAATATGATTACATTAAAACTCTTATTTTAGCAGCATGGGGGGAGCCAGAAAGAAGAAGTCGGGATTGCCGGCAATTATTGCAGTGATTGTACTGGCCGTGGCAGCATTCGTGCTGTTCAAGGTTTTTGGACCCAATCTGGGAATGCAGCAATACCTCTATATACATACAGGTTCCACCTACGATCAGTTGGCAGCTGATTTGAAAGCAACCAATTTTCTGGGAGATATGACCATCTTTGGCCTGTTGGCCAAGGCTGCGGATCTGCCTGCTCATGTACACGCGGGCAGGTACCAGCTAAAAAGGGGAATGAGCACCTATAACGTGATCAGGATGCTGCGTTCAGGCAGGCAAAGCGATGTACGGTTGGTGATCACCAAGTTGCGCACAAGGCAGGATTTTATTAACCTCGTTTCGGCGAACCTTGAAGTAGATTCCAACGAGCTGAGGAAGATGTTGCAGGACCCGGTTTATCTGAAACAATTTGGACTGGATACCAATACTGTTATGTGTGCTGTAATTCCCGATTCCTATTTTTTTCATTGGAACACAAATGCTAATAAGGCGTTCAGAAAGATACACGAGAATTACACCCGTTTTTGGACGGAGTCCCGCCGGGAGGAAGCTAAAAAACAGGGCTTGACTCCGGTCTCCGCCACTATAATGGCTTCGATTATTGATGAGGAGACAAATAAGCTGGAGGATAAGCCCAACATTGCCAGTGTTTACCTGAACAGGCTGCAAAAAGGAATGAAACTGCAGGCTGACCCTACAGTGAAGTTTGCGATTGGCGATTTTGCCATTAAGAGGATTACCGGGGTGATGCTGGAAACCAAGTCGCCATACAATACTTATCAAAACGAAGGGCTACCGCCTGGCCCCATTTGCACACCGGCTCCATCATCTATAGACGCAGTGTTGCAGGCTCCGAAAACCAATTATATTTATTTTTGTGCGAAGGCAGACCTGAGTGGCGCATCTGTTTTTGCTGCAACTAGTGATGAGCACATAAAAAATGCCCGCCTGTATCAGAAGGCATTGAATGAGAGAGGTATACATTGATCTTTTGTGTGCGCAGCTAATTATCTGAAACTATTTTAAACAACGACTCTATACTTGTACATTTGCACCCTATTTGATAGAGTATGCTGCCTGAATTTGATAACACCGCAATAGCATTTGAGTACCGTAGCGATAAGGAACTCAAGCATGCGCGCTTCCTGTTTTCTTCCATGGGTTCTCCCACACTTACCAGTATCGGCATGAAAATGACCCAATGGGCCATTTCCTGGAAATTACCGGTAAAAGGAATAATAAAGAGTACATTATTCGACCAGTTTTGTGGCGGGGAAACAATGGACGAAGCAGCAAAAACTGCGGCCATGATTGGTAAGTACAACGTGCGTACCATTCTCGACTACGGTGTAGAGGGCAAGGAATCGGAATACGATTTTGACCGGGCAGTGCCTGAGTTCATAAAGGCGATCAAATACGCTGCAACCAACAAGAATATCCCCTTTATAAGTTTAAAGGTTACAGGCTTTTCCCGTTTTGCTTTACTGGAGAAAATACACGGCGGCGGCACCCTTAGCGATGTCGAAATAGCTGAATGGAAGCGCATTTATGACCGCATCGATTTCATTTGTAAAACAGCCGCTGAAAACGATGTTATGGTATTAGTGGATGCTGAAGAAAGCTGGGTTCAAAAGCCAGTTGACGACCTCACCGATTCCATGATGGAGCAATACAACACAAAGAAGGCCATTGTGTTTAATACTTTCCAGTTATACCGTCACGACAGGCTTGAATTCCTGAAAGTATCGGTAGAACGCGCAATTAGTAAGGGCTATTTGCATGGGTCTAAACTCGTGCGTGGTGCCTATATGGAAAAAGAAAGAAACCGTGCAGCGCAAATGGGCTATAAAGACCCCATTCAGCCAAGTAAACAGGCAACGGATACAGATTACGATGCGGCCGTACTTTATTGCCTGGAACACTTGAAGCATCTGGCAGTTTTTATTGGTACCCACAATGAAAACAGTTGCTTAAAGGCTGCAAAATATATGATCGATCATAACATTCCTGCAGGAACCGATAGGGTGCATTTCTCCCAGTTATACGGCATGAGTGATAATATTTCGTTTAATCTTGCGCATGAAGGTTATAATGTAGCCAAGTACCTGCCTTACGGCCCGGTTACAGATGTAATACCGTACCTCATGCGCCGGGCACAGGAAAATACTTCAGTTGCAGGACAAACCAGTCGTGAACTTTCACTGATAGATAAGGAGATAAAGCGCAGAGGGCTATAGGAAGGTTACCTTTCCCGATCACAGTGGCACATAAATGGCTTACTCAATAGTATTGTGTCCTAATTTTATACCATGGACAAGGGGTATGATAATGTGTCTGCGTTTTATGACCGGCTTTCACGTTTGGTTTTTGGCAGGCAGCTAGAGGAAGCCCAGCAATGGCTGTTGTCCTTTATACCTGCAAATGCAACCATACTAATAGTAGGCGGGGGGAGTGGCTGGATAATTGATGCCTTGAGCGGCCAATTCCTTTCAGGACTTAATATAACCTATGTGGATGCCTCGCCAAAAATGATAGCAATCGCCCAAAAGCGATTCGCAGGGGAAAACACCATCAGGTTTATCGCTGAACCTATTGAAAACGTTTCGTTTCAAGAGAAGTTCGACATTATTCTTACGCCCTTTTTCTTCGATAATTTTACTGATGCCCGCGCCGCTTCAATTTTTTCATCGTTGCATAAGGTTTTGGGAAAGGATGGCCTTTGGTTGTATACCGATTTTCAAAGAAGCGCTTCTTTGAAACACAGATTATTGTTGAAGGCCATGTACTATTTCTTTTCTGTTCTATGTAACATAAGGACCCGCAAACTTCCCGATATGGCAGTGTGTTTTGAGGCAGGCAATTATGTCAAAGTCGAAGAATGCTCATTCATGAACGGATTTGTAAGCTCACTTGTTTACATGGTATATACCAATGACAGATAGTATAGCCCACCAATAGCGGCACCTCCCAACATTGAATAGTAGGGTTTATTGAACAGATTTGTGGCGCCAAGTTTTGCAACGATGCCGGGTTTTACAAATTTATAATTGAACTGGGCATCACAGCTCCAGAAGGCTGGCACCATACCATTCACCAGAAATGAAACATAGCTGAACGATGTTTGATATCTGTAGGTAATTCCAGCACCCAAATGCTTCCAGATGTTTTCAGTTATGACCGACGCATTGAACATCCATTGTGGTGTATTGAATCCATCTTCCAGCCCATCCTTGTTTTCTGTGCGGTCGAGCTGGCTGAAGGTTGCATTGACCAGCAAGGTAAGGTGCTGATTGTACTTATACGTTAGGCCCAGACTTGCACCGTAGTTTTTGATGATGCTTTTCGAATTCGTCCATAGCCTGTATTTATCTTGTTTCCCCGCCGAATAGAGATAGGTCGCCACAGAATCAGGGTTGGCTGTTTTGGGTATGCTGGCTTCAACCTGCGCGATAAAGCTATTATAATAATTGTAATAGCCATCGGCATCGATTAGGAACTTTTTGCAGAGTGCGATGCTGCGTACTCCAAATTCAAACGAACGAACGTATTCGGGCTGGAGGTAGGTGTAAGGGTTTTGCTTAAGGAGCGTTTTCTCTTTTGCTATTGCAGCAGCCTGGGTGAGGCCGAGCGTATTTACGTCATTGTTTACTTTCGCCTGGAATGCATCTATCGAAGCCTTGGTCCAAGAGTGTTCAAATATCCCGTCCGACATCACCTTCAGTCCACCCACTCGTTTTACACCGCCACTGATGACGTTGGAAAAGCCCTCAAAGATGCTCGGGAATCGGTACCCACTCTGGAATGAAGCGCGTATGCTTAACGCATCTCCCGGTGAGTAGACGGCAGTAATTCGAGGGTTGACCTTCCAGCTGAAATAATCGCCATAGTCAGCCCTGACAGTAGCTCCCAGGCGGAGGCGTTTATCAAAAAATTCTTTATTCAGCTGAGTGAAACCACCCACCTTGCTGTAAGTGAGGTCCTTGCCTGTGTCTACAGGGTTGATAAAGTAATTGCCGTCCGGGACAATAATGTAGGTGCGGCGGTCGAAACCGGATTGCAATTGCAGCTCATGTTTATGGAAAAAATCGGGGAATAGTTTGTCCCAATTGAGCAACCCTTCGCCATGCAGCATGTATGATTGCACCCTGAGTGCAGCGCCGATGTCCCAATTATTAATATTGATCAGTTCAGCCTTTTTTTGATCAAATGCTGCAGTTCCAGGCTGGTATCGCCCATTGTCCGCTGTTTGACGGGCAAGTCTAAGAGCGTCAGCGGTATTTTTTCCGCTTGCCGCTGATGAATTAAATGCGTTGGTGAAGTCGGTGAACCAGGTATTGTCGGGCTTAAATGCCTTATCCATCGTTTCGGCAAGCGAACGGATATTATAGGATTTTGCAGTGTTTTCCAGGGTAAGGTATGCCTTTACTTCGAACGCTTTTGCACGGTAATTGATGACATATTGAGCCAGTGTATAGTCTTTCAAACTGAAACGGTTTGATCGTTGATAGATATTATTGATCATTGCTCCACTATAGTGAATAGATATTTCCTGCCCTTCCCGTGGCCTGTAATAGATACCTGCTTCGCCCTTGTAGTTCTGGATAGTGTAGTCAGTAATGTCGGTTTCACGGTACCCAGTGCGTGCGACAACATATTGTTTGCCATTTAGCGTAAGGGTTCTTCTGTTAGATGACTCATTGCCATAGGCGTTCACCTCGTCGGTTGCCGGATTGCTGCCGCCGGTAATACCTGTCGAGGTATTGAGGCCGGCACCAAGGTCTGTTCTGTTATCTGCTACGCCGTCCTTGCCCTTGGT
>CANCOG010000295.1 GCA_947379685.1 Flavipsychrobacter stenotrophus
AGACGCAATAATTGGCGCAATGAGCATTGTTTATAAGATCCCTTTGTTCACCTATAATACAAAGGATTTTAAGTTCATGCCAGGGATCGATTTATATTAAATCCACCCTACCAAAACCACTTATAATCCTTTAACGGCTTCTTATTATAGACGGCCTTTATGGTGTCTCTTCCCTGAATTCCCTCCACGAGCAATTGCTGCCCTTGTTGCTTGTAGGTACCCGAAAATGCAAAATGTGGATCGGCCTCAGTACTTTCTACTGCATCAACAACCTTGATGGTGGTGCGCACTGAATCATTGCTGGGGTTCCACTGAACCATTATACCTGTAGGTTCGGTGCCGGGTGTCATGGATATATACTTATTCCACCTGCTTTGAGGTTCCAGGTAGATGCTCCTGAAATAATACTTCCCGGTATCGGTGAGCGGAACATTTTTATGATTGACCTCCAGCGTAGCGAGCTCAAACCCGCCGGTGATCTTATTTCTGCCATTGTAAGTTGATTTGGGCTTGGGCGCCAGTTTATGATAAATCGGCCTCAAAAAATTAAAGCCCACAACACCTATCACCACAACTTTAAACACCAAACGAACCGTACTTAACCGCGGCGAAAGTTCGAATTTTGACGCCTCCGCTATCTGTCTGAAAAATGCGATTATCTCCCGCTTGCGGCTGTACACCAACAAAAAGTTAGCCCAGAAAATGACAATAGAAACAAGGAAAGTAAGACCAGAAAGGTGGTTGAACAGATTAATCATCATTACATTCCCGGAGACCGGAAGCATGAGTACCGCACCCCAGAAAAAACTGCGACGGAACAACAACATAATAGCCGGAATAAACTCCATTAACCCGAGCATAAATTCCAGCACATTGGAACGGCCATAGAAAAACCAGGTAAGGAAAAAACTCTTCAACTCACCCACCTTTGTATCCTGCGTGAGGTAGGTGATCTCAAAAAACTTCGAGTGCATTTTCCCATATCCATAGAAGAACATGAGCACCGCAACAAAGTACCGTAACCACGAAACATTAATATATTCCAACAAAGGCATCTGCCCCTTCTTCCGGAATCCAATAACGCACGCTCCGGGAGCCAGAACTACCACCGCCAGCAGGGCCCACAACATAACAGGATACTCCACCACCTTCGTCACCTGAGCATCATTCAACCCTATAGTCAGCAATAAAAAGTACAACACAAAAAACGGCATGGCTAGTGCCGATACCTGTGTGATGGTGTAGTGGTAGAGAAGGGATTTTGGTTTCATGGGGGATTAAGGAGTTCACTTGAAAATAAAATAACCAGAGGCAATAGCATCAATCCTCCACCACAACCCTAAAACCAATATAATTACACCGTGTAGCAGGAACGTCCCAATGACGGTCGGTATTGCGGGCATCGGCTGCGGCGTTAATGACGGAACCACCCCTGGATACTTTCTCCTTTCCATCTTCAGGGCCTTTGGGGTTTTCGGCAGAGCTGTACCGGTAATAATGATTATCATACCAGTCACTGCAATACTCAATCGCATTGCCCGTCATATCGTAGATGCCTAATTCATTGGGCTTTTTCAAACCCACATTCATAATCTGTGACCCGGAATTTCCCTTACACCACCCCACTTCTTCGATCTCATTACTCCCACTAAATTTTGTTTTTTGGCTCTTGCTGCCACCCTTGGCCGCATACTCCCACTCCGCTTCAGTCGGGAGCCGGTAATGCTTCCCAGTCTTGCTGGTCATCCAATCACAATATCTTTGTGCATCGAACCAGGAAACATAGATCACTGGCTGATTATCTTCGGTGCTTTTGTGCCGGTAACCGAATGCATTGTAGCGCCAGTTCAAGCCCGATTGGTCTTCCCATTTACCATCGTGATAAAAGAGTGCATTACCTTCGTTTTCAGCAGTGGTCCTGTAGCTTGTCGCTTCAACAAAAACACGAAACTGGCCAACTGTTACTTCGAACTTACCAATGCTGAAACCCTTAACCTTTACTGTATGTTTTGGTGTTTCCTCTTCCTTGCCTTCCTCACTGCCCATGCTAAACGAGCCACCAGAAACATGAACCAGCTCTATTTTCTCATTGTCAATTTTATGTGGGTTGTTGGGGTCTGGAGCCAGATCCTTCTTTGGACCGGAGTGGACTGTCAGGGTATTATTGTTGTAGTCCATAGTGATTTTGCCCAATTTATTCAGTGCATTCTGCCCAATTAGCAACGGTGCATCCAGCGAGCCAATTACCAGCGCCTTTACGTCTGTCAAAACCACTCCTGACATATCTATTTTACGCAATATCACTTCTGTACCCAGTGCAATATCACCATCGGCCGACTCGTAGAATTTCTCATCAAGAACATCCTCTTTTTTAATATACCCGTTCTTGATCATAAACATGGCCTCCACCTGCGAAATACCTACTTCAAAAGTAGCGGTCGCAATCATCAGTTTCAGCTTTAGTCCATTTACGAGACCATCGGTGGTATACATCGTGCCTTCTTTTTGAAGTTTGATTACCGTTTGCGCCTTAGCCCACACGGGAAACAGACTGAAGAACATGCAAAGGGCTATGAGATTAAGCTTTATGGTGCCTAGATACATATAATAAGGTGTCTATTATTTAAGGATTAAAGGTAATAATTTCTTTTGTCGAATTTCAACTCTCTTCGATTCGTCGAGCCTACGAATAATACCTACGGGGCAATAGGCCAGAAAAAAACAACTACAAAAACAAAAAAGGCCGCCTCATCCTAAAATGAAACGGCCTCTTCGTTATTGCGATCAAAGATCTGCATGGTCTCTTTTCTCTCTTGATAGGATTCAGTCGGTGCTATCTTGACAGGGTTTAAAAGGTCTCTCTTGATAGGGTTTAGTAGGTGCTCTCTTTTTTTCTTTTGGCTTTCGCCTATATCTTCAGTCCATTTTGAAACTTGCTTTTCAAGTTACCCAATGAACACTTTTTCTGTTTCTTTTACCAAAGTTGCATCATTATTTTGCCCAGTTTTTCGAAAGTCGATGAAGAGAGGGAATAAGTCGACGAAGGGTGATTTGAGTAGATAATGGAGGTGTGGGGCAATATTATTAAGTTAAGGTTTCGCGCGAAGACGCAAAGTCGCAGTTCCCAGTTTATGCAATCAAGGACAACTGATTTAAGCTTAAGCCGCAAAGAAAATCCAGTTAACCTAATGCGCTTATCCTCGCATGGAGGACGTGCAGGGTGAGTGCGACCGCAAAGGATCGCCAATACGAAGATGATGACAAAAATAACCTATATATCCTTGACCCAAAACTTGAGCAGGTCGTCGAAATGAGATTCGAGAAGGCGATAACAAAAGGGGATCTCATTATTGAACATATAATAGGTGGCAAGGCGAGTACCCACAGGCATTAATTTCAGCTTGGCCTTAAACGTCTCAGTATATAAAAGGTACAGTTCGGTTGATCGTTCGATCTTGGTGTCTAGCGAGTCGGAGATCACCAGGTTTTCATGGAAGGAATTGTAAAAATAGATGCTGTTAAATGGAGCCATATCCAAATCAAGGAAGTTGGCGCATATGAGCTCTGTTTTATCTAGCCCCAGTTTTTTAATTACCCTGTTGCCCGCTGCCACAAAATTCTTTCTTTGCTCGATGCCAGTAAAAGTACCCGGAGAATGGGTTCTACCCGTAATACAGAACTTACCTGCTCCAGCACCGATGTCCAGTATTCTGGCATCTTCATCAGGGGCAAGGTAATGGGCAGCCATAGCCGCTACCTTAATGGGCGTCCAGTGCTTGCCCGACAGTTTTTGAATATATAAAGGAAATAAACTGTCGAAAACCTTATCTGAAGCAAAATAGTCTGGGCCCTGTAGCAACAATTGTGTTAGTTTTTGGATAATTCATGCCCGGTGCAATGCCTCTGGTTATTGCCTGTAACAAGCAATAGCAATTTGATATTACAGGCAACAACCTGGCATTTGCTGGCCTACCCTTTCGGGTTGCTATTCAATATTATTATGCCTGCTTCTTCGGTGGCAGACTGAATGCTACTGCTTCATGCTCAAAATGTCCTTTATGGGCACCATCACAAAATGGTTTGTTCTGAGACAATCCGCAACGGCATATGGAAACTACGTCCCTGCCAGCGAGGTCATAAGCTGCACCACTCTTGTCTACTATTTCAAAATCACCTTCAATTTTTACAGATCCGTTACTGTTGATCGTTAATTTAGTTGCTGCCATTTTGGTTTCGTTGTTTTTGTGTAAATGTAGCGAACCAGTTGTATATTTTCCTTTTAAGTTCACTACATCGATACATTAAATAACTCGTCAAGCCTTTTAGGTTTTAGCAGTCGTTTGAAAACCTACCGTTATCACAACCAGTATTCCTTCATCAAATCAGCAACCCATTCCGGTTGATTTGTTTCGCCGCGCTTATTGAACTCCCTGAACACGGGCTTGATGTCGAGGACCGGGGTTCCGTCTATAGCATCAAGGTATTTAACCTTTATGGCCCGCCCGTTATGTTCCAGCAACTCTATCATACATAGCCCAATGTGATTGGGCCTGTCCTTTTTCCGCTGTCCAAAAATACCCATCTCGGGATAGGCCGGATTCCCCCGTGGTCTGCCGGAATACACGAGCGATGCATTATCAGCCTGGTCAAAATAATAGATAATTTCCAGGTGAGAGAACTGCTCAATATTATTGAAAGCCTCTGTTGGTATATCATCCTCCAGCGTGATCTCGGAAATTACACTACCCCAAAAATCATCAGAGGCTTCAATTCTGGAATTATGAACAATTGCTACGGGCTTCATTTTTATTTCCATTCATTGGTTTTGATGTCCGCAAAGTTAGCGCTAACCAAACCGCCAACAACAAAATTTGATATATAGAGACTACAGGGGCATCAATATACTATGTTGCTAATAGTTAAAAACCGAACGCTCCTGCTTCATAAATTGCGGCAAAACCATTTTTTCAGTCTAATTTTGCCCCATGAAGAATAAAAAAGTAGGCATATTCCTGATATGCTTTTTTATGTTACTGGGTATCGCATTCCTTGGATACTATTATTCGGTAAATCATAATCAAAAAAGGTCGGCACTTCCTGTTATTTATGCCGAACGCAACCACCATATTTCACCGTTTTCCTTCACCAACCAGGATGGTAAGATCATTACTGAAAAAGATATAAAAGGCAAAATAGTCGTTGTCTCCTACTTTTTTGCCACCTGCAAGGGCATTTGTCCGCGCATGAACGAGAACATGTCAAAAGTGTACAAGGCTTTCAGGGGCAATAAAGATGTGATGATATTAAGTCATACAGTTGACCCCAATAAAGATACAGTTGCCGCACTTAAGGCGTATAGCCTTCGTTTCGATGCCGATGCCGACCAATGGATGTTCCTGACGGGCGATAAAAAACAACTTTACGAAATGGCCAGGTACAGCTATCTGATAAGTGCAGAGGACGACACCGCCGGTGTAAAAGTGGAAGATGATTTCATACACGATAAACATTATTCGCTTGTTGATCGCTATGGTCGTGTACGTGGCTTCTACGACGGACTGGACCCGGGTGAGATCAATAAACTGATTGGAGACATTAATGAACTGATCAAGGAAAAGGAATAATAGAATTACAAGTAAATACTTACGGCCGTTTGACTTTAAACCAGAAAGTAGTGGGCCGTCAAACCCATCAGCAACCAGCCAATTACGATCAATGGCGATGGTATTTTACTGAAATGCAGAAGACTGAAGGTAATGAGAACCACCACCAGGTTACTCGATAGATTGCTCCATTGAAATGAATTGTGTTCGCCATATATGAGCGATCGAAATAATACAATGCCTGACGCCCAGATGATACCGACTATAGCTGCGTTAATTCCCTCAAGCGCCCGGAAGATGATTACGTGGTGTTTCAGATTTTCGTAAATGGGATAGAAGAAGAATAAAAGCAAAGTGCTGGGCAAAAACACAGCCGTGGTAGCAGTAACACAGCCAATAACCTGCCATAAATTGCCAGACTGACTCATTGCCAGCCCCCCTACATAAGAACAAACTGAAAATACCGGCCCGGGAACTGCCTGCACCATACCATACCCAGTGAGCAATTGCTGCGAGGTTACAACTGCTTCGGCGTGTGCGTGTAGCTGTGTCCCTGAAAATTGGTACAGCATCATGGGCAACAACGCCTGACCACCACCAAAAACAATGGTTCCGAAACGATAAAAATTCTCAAAAAGATGGTAAATTCCCTCATGCTGCCAGTGCTGGGTTCTGGCCAGTTCACTGAGTACCCCTGCGGAAATAAACAGTAATGCGAAAAGCCACAAGTTGATCCAGTTAATGCGCTTGGGTTTTTGCTGTGTGCCCGGGATACGCTTATT
>CANCOG010000296.1 GCA_947379685.1 Flavipsychrobacter stenotrophus
CGGGGTAGGTGTTTTTTTATCGTAAGGCGAGGGTTTACACCCTCGGCTATTTTTGTTTAACACCCTTCGGGGTTTGGGGTCGCGTTGGTTTTTAATGGACTCCTGTTAGGTGCGGTAGTACACCACCCTACCCTTCCGCTGTCCAGGCATCCCTGTCATCGGGGCTGAATTTCCAGGGGGCCATGTTGTTTTCTATGTTGCCGAACATCATGTTCCATTCCTGGGGGGCATTGCTTTCTTCCATGACGAGGTTGCGACGTAATTGCATGATTATGGAAAGGGGATCTATCATTACGGGGCAGGCTTCTACGCAGGCCTGGCAGGTGGTGCAGGCGCGGAGCTCTTCTATAGATATATAGTCGTTCAGCAGTGCCTTGCCGTCGTCCTTAAAGTCGCCATTCTCGGTGATATTCTTACCCACTTCTTCAAGACGGTCGCGGGTGTCCATCATTATTTTACGTGGAGAGAGTTTTTTGCCGGTGAGGTTGGCGGGACAGGAGTCGGTGCAACGGCCGCACTCAGTGCAGGAATAGGCATCGAGGAGGTTTTTCCAACTGAGGTCGGTAACATCTTTAGCGCCAAAACGTTTTTGTTCTGCTACTTCGGTTGGTGCCTTGTCTGGCTCCATCATGTACAATACCTCGTTCTGGATCTCCTTCATATTCTTTATTTCACCTTGTGGGGTAAGTTTGGAAAAATAGGCATTGGGAAACGCCAGCACGATGTGTATATGCTTAGAGTATGGCAGGTAATTCAGGAAGGCGAAAACACCAATTATATGCAACCACCAGCAGCCACGCTCGAGGCCCATCAATGCACCGTCGGACATGCCGGAGAACAGTCCCGTGAAGTGGGAACTGATGAGGAATGGTGCAGTTGCCGGGTAATGCTCTGGCATGCGGGTTTGTAATACCTGGTCGGCAGAATTCATGATCAGCAATAAGGACATCAACACAACTTCGGTAATCAAAATGAGGTTGGCATCGTTTTTCGGCCAGCCATCTAATTCCTTAAGGTTCAGCCTGCGTACTTTAAGAATGTTCCTGCGAATGAGGAAGATAACACAGCCTATCAGCACCAACGCTGCAAGTACCTCAAAAAATCCTATCAGGAATGCATACAATGAACCCAGCATGGGTACAAACAGCCTGTGAACACCTAAAACACCATCAAGCACTATTTCTAGAATCTCTACATTGATGATGATGAAGCCGGCATACACGGCCAGGTGCAGGAATGCAGGGATGGGGCGTTTGAACATTTTCTTCTGCCCGAGCGCCAGCAAAATCATGTTTTTCCAGCGCTGGCTGCTGTTATCGCTCAGGTCTTCATCGCGCCCCAGGTTAATGTTGCGTGATATTTCTTTTACTTTTTTTGAGAAAATAAATATGGCTATGCCAGCCAGTAATATGAATAATACCTGTTGTATAATGTGCATCAGTAATGGCGAATTGAAACCCGAAATTAAAGGGTTTTAAGTAAATAAAGAAGTTATGGGAAATAAGTTTGGTATTTAGGTGGGTTGATTTGGTCGATAAATGGCATTGATGGGGCGGATAGGGCGGCGTTTTTTCAATTTGTACAATAGGTTTATACCCCATTTTATTAAAGTTGCAAGCAAAAAGTGCGTGGAAACTAGTGAGGATTTCGGCTTTTTGACATGAGCATTGATTCCTGAGCAAGAGACAGAAAATACACGGGCGTTTGAAACGCGAACGAGAGAGCGCTTCCTACGAAAAATATAAATTTTACCGAAGTAACTGTTAATCCCAATGCATTTTATATAACAAAAAAAACATTCACGCATAAACAACACAAAACAATATTTAATATCAATTTTATGTCTCATTTTTTTTCTCATAAACTCAAAGGAAGTTCCAATATTTTTCACTTATCTTTGAGTTCACACACAATTATTCAACAATCTTAACACCAAAAATTTATGAGTAATCACATTCATCTTGCCTCGGCGGGTATCAAAACCTTTCCAGTGGCTGATCTTACGCCTGCACAGTTAAAGGAATTAGGTCCGCTTGCACACCTTATAGGCACCTGGGAAAACGTTGCAGCACCTGCGGGTACGGCTTCCTCTGGCTGGAACGTAATTATGGTACCTGCGGCAAATAACGGGTTCAGGCTGGAAGTAATTCCTTATACTGAACGCCTCGTATTTGAACCAGTACTGATCGCGGCGGCCAACAAGGGCCCTTTCGAAAACCCGGACAAGGAAGAAATTCAGCATATTGTAGGTTTGATGTACGTTCAGAAAATCTCCAGTGTATGCACAACCCAATGCGAAGACCCTGAACTGCAGGCACCTAATGTCATACATATGGAAACCGGCTTGTTCCTTAACGTTCAGGACTACAATACACAGGCAGGTACTCAAAATAAAAACGGACTGGTGCTGAGCTTTGCACGTCTGTCAACAGTCCCTCATGGGAATTCAGTACTGGCGGTAGGCCAGGTAAATACCATGACGAATTTCACTGCGAAATCAATTCCAGACATCGATGGCCACCCAACCCCCATAAACCCATATGACCATTTTGGCGTGGGATACACCTCTGGCGTGGGCAATAACATTTTTAAAGAGTTCAACCAGATGTCACCTAATAGCTTCCTTAGAACAACCATTGATGGCCAGAAGTTCAAAAATGTAACACGCATCGAAATGGATACGGACAACGCCTCAGGCGGCATTCTGAATATTCCTTTCCTGCAGAATAATGTAAAAGCTTCAAAAATGTCAGCTTCTTTCTGGATCGAAGAATTGGAAAATGGTGCTTACCAGCTTCAGTACAGCCAGCTGATAGATCTTATATTCCCTGGTGTCGCTGCCATAGACGCCAGCGTCACTTTTGGCGGAAAGATCCAGCCTATTCAGGTAAGGTGGCCTCACACAACTATCAATACAATGACGAAATTGTCACAATAAATAGATTTTTTTGTGTAAAAAGGCGGGCTTTGCCCGCCTTTTTTTATGGTCCTGGGTGGTGCTGTGGATTAGGTGTAGTACACCTTTATCAAATTGGTGAAGAAGATTTGACAACTCTTGAAAAGCTGTCAAATCGAAATTAAATTAATTTATCAAGCTCCCCCAATCAGGTGTGGCACACTTTGGAAGTGTGCCACACCTTGGTAGGATACCCGCGCCTTTGATGACGCTGATGCGCTTGTGGATTAGATTTGACAACTTTTAAAAAGTTGTCAAATCTCAAAGAAATAATAATGCCAAAGTGCCCATTAACACCTCACCCAATCCTTCAAATTTTCATCATATTTTTTTATGAGCTTTGCTGGGTTGCCTGCTGCAATAGTATAGGGCGGAACACTTTTAGTAACAACTGAGCCGGCAGCTATAACGCTATGTTTACCAATGGTTACGCCTGCCGTAATAACCACATTCGCTGCTATCCAGCAATCGTCTTCTACGGTAATTTGGGCAGTAGTTATGGGTTGGTCGCGGATGGGGATTTGTGTGTCCTTGTATTCATGGTTGAGACCACTCGCAACTATGTTTTGGGCAAAAATTACATTATTACCAATCTTAACAGGACCAATCAATACATTCCCCATCCCTATCAACGTATTATCACCAATTAGCAAGTCCCCCACTCCATTATTAATTGTTGAAAAATCTTCGATGATGGAATGAGCTCCGAGGGCAAATTTATTGAAAGGCAAAATATCTACCCTTACTCTGCGGATCACAGAACCCTTTCCCCTGGAGTGAAAGAACCGGTTGAGGAACAACTTTACCCATAGCCTGGGCCGCGCTTCATTCTTGGGTATCAACAGCCTGTGAACGAACTTTTTAATACCCGGCCGCCCTTTAATTATACTGGCAATGGACATATTCTGTGCTTTCGGTTGAAATTAACTTAAAAATGAAGCTTCGGACTTTTAAAAGACTGGTAAAATTAGCGCTTATTTCATAGATTTGAGCTTTGTAAATTATTGGTGTAGCATCAGGTACAATATGTACCCGGTCTATGCTTGTGTTTGCCGTGCGAAAAAACACCCGCATTGGGCTACGAACCTTATATTTTTTTGGTATCTGTTAAAACAAAATGACTGCAGGTAATTATGGTTAAAATTAAACTTGTACTGATTTCTGTATTTCTTTTTGGCATGTTTGAAGCAATTGGGCAAGAATCCATGATGCCCAATGTGTCCTACCCCTTTCTCGAAAAACTGATCGATTCTGCCAAGGCCCGTTATCCACGCATGAGGAAAATGAATCACAAAATAGACATTGCCCGTTATGATGTGCAATTGGCTAAGATGGGGTGGTTCGATGGGCTGACACTTTCGTACCTGTACAATCCGTCCACCAATACTACCAACACCGGAACTACGCCCACAACACTTGTTGGATACCAGACAGGGATTTTTGTAAATATCGGCCAGATACTGGAGAAAGCCCCGGCGGTAAGAAAAGCAAAAACCAGTCTGGCAATAGCCCATGATGAAATGGACGAATATAACCTGAACATAGAGCAAATTGTTAAGGAGCGTTATTTCACCTATGTTACCAAGCTGGAAGTGCTTAACCTGAGAACAAAGAATGCACAGGACGCTGAAACGGACATGAAACAAACCCGCAGAAGGTATGAAAAGGGCGAAGAGACATTTGACAATTACAGTAAAATGCTGGTTATCACCTCGGTAGCCAATCAGAATAAAGTAGAATCGGAAGGGATAGTATTGATAGCCAAAGCTAATCTTGAAGAGATCATCAACGGAAAACTGGAGGATATTAAGTAATGGAGGCCGCAAAATTTAAGAGCTTACTGAAGCGGCACAAATACCGCCTGGCATTAATACCCATACTCGTTATGAGTATTTCTTTTATGCTGGTGCGCAAGCTCCCCAATGTATATTCGGCCAAAGGAATATTGTCTGCAGGTATTGTAGATGGTTCCCAACCAATGACGCTGGATAAAAATATGCTGCAAGAGGCTAAGATCAACCAGCAGTTCAGTAACCTGATACAGATGATGCAAATGAAAAAGGTATTTGATCAGCTATCATACCGCCTCATATTGCACGACCTGACATCTGACAGGCCATTTAAAAAGCCCGGGAAAACATTAAGCAGCCTTAATGAAAGCGCAAAAAAACATGCGGTGCTGGTTTACGATGACTTGTACAGAAAGCGCCAGCCACTTTCGTTATGGGATGATGACCAAAACGGACTTAACCAGGTACTCAAATCGGAAGGGTACGACTATGAGTCTCTATCCAAAAAACTGAAGGTGTACCGTGTGGACAACAGTGATTTCATTACTGTTGAATATGAGTCCGACTCCCCTACCCACTCGGCGAGCGCGGTGAATTTCATGTGCGAAGAGTTCATTAAATATTACGCAGATCTCACACATGACAATGAATTAAAAGCAATAACCTTCCTCGATACCCTTCTTGAACAGAAGAAGGACTCTCTGAACCGGAGCATGAATGCCCTGAGAAAATTCAAAATTGACAATCATGTACTCAACCTTAACCAGCAAGCGACCAGTCTTTATGCGCAAATGTCTGATTTTGAGACGCGTATAGGGTCTGTACAGAAAGAGATTAGCGCCAATGAGCAGGCGCTTGCGGGCATTAATGCGAAGTTTGGGAACAATGACAGAGGGTATGTTGACAAGAAAGTACAGGCGCTCAATCAGGGCCTTGTACTGACCAAACAACAGATCAGCCTGCTGCAGGATGAATACACGCGAAACAACTTCGATCCAAAATATAAGTCGAAGATAGATTCGCTGAAAGATGTGCTTGAATCTCAGCTCAACCAGACATCGGACCACAACACTACCAACCCTCTTACTGCCAGGGATAACCTGATAGCACAGAAACTGAACTTGGAAGTTAATCTGGATCTGGCAAAGGGTGGCCTAAAAACGTTGCAACTTGAACTGGCCAAACTAAATGAGCGTTTCAATAAGCTGGTGCCAAATGAGGCAGTAATACAGTCGTATGAGGGCAATATCAATGTAGCTAGCCAGGAATACTTAGAAATACTGAAGAAATATAACCAGACAAGTATGGCATATAGTTCTTCCTGCCGCATCAAGCAGATAGAAATGGCTATGCCTGGAGCCCCGCAGCCATCTATAAAGATGCTACTTGTAGCGATCAGTGGCATTGGCAGCTTTGTCTTCTACCTGCTTATCTTATTTATTTTATTTTATATCGATGAGTCAATACAAATTGTAGAAGAGCTGGCCAATAAGACTAATTTGCCCGTTCTGGGATTTTTGCCGCTCATTTACAACACAAGCCTGCTCAAGTTAAATGAGTTATGGAATTACGGCCGCTCGGAAAATGAGCATAAGGACTTCAAGAACCAATTGAGGTCTGTCA